>JANMSA010000716.1:0-7373 GCA_031388865.1 Acidobacteriota bacterium
GGCAACGCAGTGCTCCTCACGCTCGCCGATGGACGCACCGTGGCCGGCACGGCCTCGGTGGCGCAGGGCGTGGCTCAGGTCACGCCGGCCGAGGATTTATCGGCGAAGACGCTCTCCCTGACGGTTACGAACGCGGTCAAAGATCTCCTCGGCAATCGTCTCGTGAGCTCCTACAGCCAGAGGTTCGAGCTCGGCGGCGAGCAGCCGTCTGCCGGCGACGGTTCAGGATTCATCTCCGGCGAGGTCTACGACGCAACGACCGGACGTCCCCTGGCCGGCGCCCGCATGACCATCGACGTCGCGGCCGCGCAACCGATCGCCACCTCGACCGATTCGCGTGGCCGCTACCTGGCCCGCATGCGCGAAGGCGCCCACACGATCCGCGCGGCGCTCAGCGGATACACGACGGTCTGGCGCGAGATCGTCGTTCCTCCCGGCGCTGGGATCATTCCGATCGACATCCGTCTGACCCGGCGCGGCGATGCACGCACGTCTGGCGGTTCGGCGATCGCGCTCGCGCACGGCGGAGACACGTCCGTGACCGGGCGGGTCGATCTCACCATTCCCGCGAGCGTGCTGGCCAATGGCCGCACGGCCGCACTCACTGCAGTGGGCAGCCAGGCGCTGACAGGGCTCCTTCCCCTCGGCTGGTCGCCGCTGTCCTCGGCCGAGGTGACGGTCGATGGATCCGATGCTGCGACGCCGATCTCTGGTGCGCAACTCACGTTCATCGTCCCCGCTGCGGACATCACCGCGGCATCGCAGAACCTCACTGCGGTGCAGTACAGCGCGGCGCGCGACGAGTGGAACGTGCTCAACGCCGTGGTCGTCGTGGGTTCCTGTGGCGGGTCCGGTTGCGTCACGCTTCCGATCACCACCACCGGCGCTTACGCACTGGTCTATCCGGACAAGCGAACGGGCGTCACGCCGCCGCTTCCCGCATCAGGCGACGTCCTGCGTGGAGTTCCTCCCGCGGCGACGAATGCGCCTGCGTTGGTGAAGCGAGACTTCACCTTGAATCCTCCGATCGTGCTGCCGAGCGGACGAGCCGTGGCCACCCTGCGCATCGAGGGAAGCGGCACCACGTTCCCGAGCGGTACGGCAGTGCAGGCGTACATCGATGAAGAGCTGCGACTCGCGGATGGCTCGCAACTGCTCGATCCACCGTTCGCGACCGACCTGCTGCTCTATCGCACTCTGTCGGGTGACCAGGGGGTGGCCGCGTTCCACCTCGCGCCGACCGAGCGAGCTGCGCAGGTCGTCCTCGAAACCGGAGTGGATCACATCCGCGTCTTCCCTTATCCGGGGAGACTCGATCGCGGAACCCTCATTGGTACCGAGGGGGGACGCGTTCCCGCCGATGACAAAGTGGCAGTCGACATCGCTACAGGCGCCGTGGCGGAGCCTCTCCGGGCCACGGCTGCCTCGCTGAGTGCCGCCGATCTCGCCGCGGTCGGCACCGTTGCGGGATTCCGGGTGGTCGGCGGATTCGGTCTGACCTTGCAGCGCGCGACTGAGCCTGCTCCGATCGATCTCGATGGGGACGGTCAGCCGGACGTCATCGCGGGTCCGGAACTTTTCATTCCAGCGCGTGTGACCTTCAGCGCGGACGCGTCGAAGTTACCGGGCGCCAATGCGCAAGTGATCCTGGTCGAGCTGCTCGGCCAGACTCCCTACGGACGGATGCTGCGACTGGCCGCTCCAATGATGCGCGTCGATGCCTCCGCCGCTGCGACGGATTCGGTTCGGTTCGTCACGAAGGGCATCGACCGCTCGATTCTGCCGGTCGACGGCGTGATGCGTGAGGGTCGGTACATCCTCCTGGCCGCCGATGCGCCGATCGCTTTCGCCACCGGCACGGTCTCGATGCTGAATGCGACCGGCAGACTCCTGTCCGCAGCACGGGTGCTCACGCCGCCGTCTGGTGTCGCCGATCTCTCTCGCGCCACCGGCATCTACAATATCCCCGTCCCGGCGAAGCCGGCCGCGCCCTTCTCACTCGTGCCGCGGCACACGCTGACCGGCGACGGTGCGCCCTATGCCGCGACGGCGGCGCCCGACCCTGACGCCGTCGTGCGCGTCGATCTCGCCCTCGTACCCCAGCCTCCCGTCCTCGGTCAGGTCGTCGTCCTCAAGGGCAATCCACCCTCGCAGGGCGCGCTCAATGGAGGTGTCCTGACGACGGACGTGTCTCTGACCACGAACATCCGGGCGTCGTTCACTCCCGCCATCGATCCAGCCTCGGTCAACGCGAACACGATCCTCGTCACGGACGCGGTCACCGGCGCAAAGGTGAGTGGCAGCTCTGCCGCGGACGGAACGCTCGCGGTGGTCTGGACGCTCACTGCCGGGGAGCGGCTGAAACCGAATGCCACCTACAACGTGGCCATCGCCACGACGGTCCGAGGCACGAATGGCGCGTCGCTCGCCAGAGGCGCGACCTACGCGTTCGCCACCGTCACGCAGATCCTCAACAGCGAGATCCATCGCGAGCGGATTCGCATCACCATCCCCGCGAACGGAGTGTCGCAGATCATCGCCACCGCGGGCGCGCTGCCCGCCGGATGGCAGGCCGTCGCCGTACGCCGCTACCGCGACTTCAACGTCCGGTACCAGGCCACCGCCGCGAGCGACGGTGCGTTCGCGTTCCCCGTCGGCAACGGCGGCGATCCTGCCGACAAGGTCACGATCGCCGATCTCATCGACCTGCAGGTCATCAACACCACCGGCAACGTCGCCGCGATCTTCCCGCTCACGCCGTTCGCGAGTGAAGACGGGAAGTCGTTCGTCGCTCCGGTCGGTCAGACGGTGCGGTTCACGACGCCCGAAGGCTTCACGATGGAGATTCCGGAGGGAGCTTTCGACGTCCCGACGGTGGTCACCATCACCGCTGCGACGAAGGAAGAGTTCCTGGTCATCCCGTCCCTCGAGGCGGAGAACAACTACATCGCCAGCGTGCGTATCGACTTCGCGGGCACGGCGAAGAAACCGCTCACGTTCGAGGCTCCCGTTCCGGCGGGCGTGGACACGGCCGGAAGGCAGTTCATCCTGGCGGAGAAGGGGATGTCGGCGCGCGGACCGCGCCTGGCGGTCATCGATCTGCTGAACGTGGAGAACGGCAAATTCGTGACGGATGACACTCCGATCCTCGAGCAGAGCGCCGTGGTGATTCACGGGCCGGGGCGCGTGGCGACGAATCAGACTCTCACCGGGAGCAAGGCCAGCAAGTACCTGCGGCGGATGGTCGCGAGCGGCATCTTCATGGTTCTCGACATCAAGGTCCCCGTCGGCGGCTCGGTCGGCTGGGCGGTGATGGAGGGACTGCAATTCGGCTACGACCTGATGTGGGACATCTTCGCGTCCTACTTCATCCCGCACGTTCACGTCTACGAGCGCGGTGGAGCGCTGATTCCGGTCATCAGTGGGCGGCCCTTCACGGTCACCGGCGTTGACCCGGGCACCGGTATGCAGGCGTTCTCACGCACCTACGATCCGATTCCGTTCGGGCCTCCGGGCACGGTCGTCCCCATCGATTCGGCCGAGCAGAACGCCGGAGGTCCCTATCCCGTCTTCGGGGCTCCCTTCCGGGTGGAGATGGTCGACCTCGACATCGAGGACGTGGCCATTCGCTCAGTGCGCAACTTCCTGATCAGTCTGGAAAACGATCAGGCCATCGTCGTTCCGGGCAGCCCGGCACTGGGCCAGAGCACGAAGGTCCAGATGCTCAACGTGTCGAACGGGCTGATGGTCAGTGGCACGGGCGGATCCGCTCTGCGCCTCAGCGCCAAGCTCGGCCACCGCATCGTCCTGCTCATCGAGGAACACGGCATCGAGGCCACCACGCCTTTGTCCGTCGTCTTCAACGAGCCGGTCTACACGGGGGCCAGCGAAGACCCGGAGGCTGTCGACACCTTCCTGCACAACCTCCTGAAGGTCGAATACGCGCAGGGACCGGCAAGCCCTGCCTCGTCCTTCAGTGACATCACACCGCAGGTGCGTTTCGCCACGGACTCCGGCAAGCGCAGGATTCGGATCGAGACCCCGGCTTTGCAGAGCGAGGCGCTCTATCGAATCACGCTGAAGCCGGAGATCGCCGACATCGTTTCGGGCGCGCCCGGGCTGAAGCTGGGTCAGGGCACGACCGCGAGCGGAAACAACCTGACGCCGGTGGGTGGAGGGAATGCGCTCACTCTCTTCTTCGACGTCAGCAAGCCGGCGGGGGAAGTCGCTTCGTTCCAGACCAGCCAGGCCTGGATGCGGGGGATCGAGCTCTCCGGAAACGTCCTGATTGCCGCGGCCGCGAACGCCGGGATGCTCTCGTACGACGTGTCGAACCCGACCGGCACACCGGTCCCGCTCGGGTCGTCCACGGGCGGTCTCCTCGAGCACTACGCGCTCACCATCGACCGGCATAACCGGGTCTTCTCGACGGCGCAACAGCCGATCGCCGGTGTCCTCCGGTCCTATCGCGTCGAAGACTTCGCGCGCGGGGGGGCGGTCCCCATCATCGGCTCGACGATCATCAGCTGGAAGATGGGGTACAGCCAGATGATGGGCCTGCCCAGCAACACCTTGATCTCCGACCGCCCGGAGGCGATCCCGATCCGGATCAAGACGCTCCTGCAGGATGACGAGAGGGAGTACGCCGACCGCAAGGCCTTCGTCGACGCCACCGGCGCGGGAAGGGTCGCCGACTATCCCGACGATCTGCAGAGTTTCAACGTGACCTTGCCGACGACCGACAACACGTACCGGATGCAGCGCATCACCATCGAGAACGTGACTCTGGACATGCGCTGGTCCGCCGACTCGAAGAACGGCGGCGGTGCGGTGTTTCAGAACGTGGTTGCGCGTTCCACCGACAAGATGCGCGTGGTCTACAACCTCAGGACTTACGCGGTCGTCGCGCTTCTCGGATACGGGATGGGCGTCTATGACGCAAACGCCATCGAGTCGAACGGCGGAGTGGAGCCGCGCATGGCCAACACGTCACCCGGGCGCATCCGCGAACAGATGGTGATCACGGCCGGCCATATCGCCAGGGAGTGCCCGAACGACACGCCCGACTACGGCATCATCGAGAACTACATCACCACGGATGCGGAACTGCGTGGCGATGCCAGCGGCGATGTCTACGCCTACTTCACCGACAACTATCGCGGCGTCCTCGATCTCAAGCTCAAGTTGACCGAGACGCGCGACGACGACTGCGAACAGCGTCCCTCTCCCAATACGGGCGGCCTGTTGTTCCGCAGCACGCCGGCAGGATCCGAGGTGCCGCGCATGCAGGCGCTGAAGGCCGCCATTCCCGGAAATCCGTTCGCTCATTTCACCCAGCTGGCGCGTTTGCGCTGGTCGGTGACCGCGCAGGAAAACGGCAAAGGGTTGCGCGGCACGCGGCCGGACTCGGCTGCGTCGCGCGACTACCTGCTCGTTGCCGGTGGTGACTACGGTGTGATCGTCGTCGACATCAATGGCAATCCGCCGGCCGTCCCGCCCTGGCCTCTCGAAGACGAGAACGTGGCCGACGTGATCTGGATCCCCGGCGGCGCGTTGAGTGTCCGCGTGATCCAGAGCGCCAACGTCGCTCTGGTTGGAGATCGTCAGGGACGGGCCCTGCTCATCGACCTGTCTCGGATCGACGAGCGTTGGGACGATCAGGGCAACATGACCAGCGGTCTGTTCCCGACCGCGCGTAAGAGCATTGCAGGGCCGTCCACCACCGGCGGGATCGGAATGCCTGATCCCCGGATTCTCTGGATGTCGCCTCCGGGAATCATGGCCGGGACCATCCCGCCCGTGTTCGATCCGCACACGGGGATGGTGTACGCGGGCGGCGGGAACCAGGTGAAGGTCTTCTCCGCCGTCGATCCGCGGCTGCGCGTGAGAGTGAATCTCGGCGAAGCCGGTCTTTCGGACGTGGGCGGTGTCGTGCCGCTCGGCATCGACGCGCCACAGGACATCAAGCAACGGATCGCCGCACTTCCGTCCTGCGACGGCAGCACTCTGGCGTGCAAAGAGAACGCGTCCATGGGCGCGTTCCGGCTGGAGGTCGCGCTCCCCGGCAACATGGTCGACGCCTTGACTGGCTCCAACAACGAGCTGCGCCTGGCCGTCGAGAGCGAACGGGTGGTGGGCGCCATCACGGAGCAGACGCCGAACGGATTCCCGCGATCGCACCTGCGCCGTACCCGCCGCGACGGCTCGGCCGAGACCGGAGACCGCGCCGCAACGAGCTTCGTGTTCCGTCGCATCATTCCGGAGCAGCTCCGCGCCGCGCTGAAGATGCAGCGCGGCTACAACCGCTTCATCTCGCCGTGGATCGTGGCCATCGCTGATCCGCGTGCGAGCGAAAAGTACGACTGGAGCGGCGCGAGCAAGCAGCAGAAGAAGGAGGCCGGTTGCGAGGAATGCGAGCGGCCGAAGCATCTCCTCGGCAAGACGGAAGCCGACGGCGTCTTCGAGCTGCTGACCAACGGCCGCTTCGTCGCAGTGCGCCCCGAGCTCATCACCGCGGGCCGGACCATCTTCGACGGCACCGGCTACAACTTCCTCGGACAGGACAAGCGGCTGGTCGGCCGCTTCACCACGATCATGGCAGACACGGTGCGGCCGACCGAGGCGCTTTCGGCGGCTCAGAATCCGCCGCTCGCGGATGGGATGATCCAGGAGGACGTGTACCTCCACTCGGGTGAGTTGGCGACCCGAACGGTCGATCTCGATGCCGGCGGCCGCGCGGAGTTCAACATTACCTTCGACCGGGCCTATCGTTCGCGCACGATCGGCAGCAGCGTCCTGGGTCAGGGCTGGGACTCTTCGATTTTCCGCAGGCTTCGGGCGCTGCCCAATGGCGACGTGGAGCTCCGCGATTCCGATGGCGAGATCTTCCGCTTCAAGGGCAATGTGGCGGCGGCGCGCTACGACTCACCGCAGGGCCTCTTCCTGAAGCTGTCGCGCACGCAGCGCGGTTGGGTGCTCGTCGATCAGAAATGGCGGCTCACCGAGTTCGACGACCTCGGCCGGATTCTGTCCGAGAGCGACGAGTTCTACGATCCTCAGATCCGCGGCTCGGGAAACACGATCCGTTACGTCTACGACGAGAACGGGCGCCTCAGCGACATCATCGACCCGTTCAGCCGGCGGTCGAGGCTCACCTACTGGAGCGAGCCTGAGGCCGGCGCCGATGGGGCCTATCCGGGATTCGTGAAACGCATCGTTGATTGGCGCGACCGGAGTGTCGACTACGGCTATGACCGCGCGTCCGGAACCCTGACCAAGGTGCAGCTGCCGGACACCCCCAACGCCTCGGGCGGCCGGCCGATGATTCAGTACGCCTACACCCCGGTTGGCGGCGGCTACAACGACGTGCTCGA
>JANMSA010000725.1:0-6733 GCA_031388865.1 Acidobacteriota bacterium
CAGGGTCAGTGCTGACCAGCGTCCCGGTGTTGCCGGCCGCAAGCGCAATCATCCTGCGCGATCGACCTCTGGAGGTGCTCATGCTCCGCCGCCACGAATCCGCGTCGTTCGTCCCGAACGTGTGGGTGTTCCCTGGCGGCATGACCGAGCCGCTCGACCGCGAACTGGCCGCGTCGACGCTCGATGCCATGAAGGTCACGGCGGCACGGGAGACCTTCGAGGAGTCCGGCGTATGGCTCGGCGCCCCACTCGCTGATGTGCACGAAAAACGCAGGCAGCTGCTCGTGGGTGGCGTCTCCATGCGGGAGCTTCTGCAGGAAGGGCCGCTCGACCTGGGGACGCTGGTGTATACGTCGCGTTGGATCACTCCGGCAGGGATCCCGAAACGGTTCGACACCTACTTTTTCCTGGCGAGCGTGTCGCGGGACGTCGTCGCCACCGCAGAACAGCGGGAGACGAGCGAGGTTCGCTGGATCCACCCCTCCGACGCATTGTCGCGACATCGCGCGAAAGAGATGCAGATGGTGCTTCCCACGCTGCGCAATCTCGAGGCGCTGGCGGGATTCGACAGCGCTTGCGCGCTGATGGACTTCCGCCGCGGCGCGACCATCGAGCCCATGCTGCCGGTGCTCGTCGAGGGGAAGCCCACCATCCCTGGCCCTGAGTAGCTCGGGAGTGAGTGTCCCTCGGCCCGATATTGTCGGTTCTCGGTTGTCAGTAGTCTGGGCCTCTTGGCGCTCCGGACGGGCCACTGACAAGAACGAGCTGAGAATCGGTCAGAGAAGAAGCGCAGACAACCGACAACCGAGAATTGACAACCCGTCGGTTGACCCTTCGCTTCGCTCAGAGTTGAATGGCAGGACGACGATGAACATCCGCTCCATCACAGCGCCGAACCCCGGTCCGTTCACACTCGACGGCACGCAGACGTACCTCATCGGGGAGACTGCCGTTCTCGATCCTGGGCCGTCGATCGAATCGCACATCGAAGCGATTCGTGCGGCGATGCCGCGTCTGCAGACGATTTTCATCACGCACCGGCATGGCGATCACGCTCCCGCAGCGGTACCTTTGAAGGGTGCCACGGGAGCGCAGATCGTCGCGCCTCCTGGCGTACTCGACGACACAGTCGTGGACCGTCGGGTTTCCGGCGGAGAGGTGTTCGAGCTCGAAGGCGTCTCCGTGGAGGTGATCGCCACTCCCGGTCATACCAGCGAGCACGTCTGCTATCTCACCGCCTCCGGCGACCTCTTCACCGGCGATACGATCCTCGGCGCAGGGACAACCGCCATCTTTCCGCCCGACGGTCACATGGGCGATTACATGCGTTCCCTGAACGTGTTGCGTGCCCGAGCGCCTAAGCGCATTTTTCCCGCGCACGGCCCGGTGCGCGACGATGCGATCGCGCTCATCGAGCACTACATCGCCCATCGAGTCGCGCGCGAGGAGCAGGTGCTCGATGCCATCAGAGCAGGCGCAACCACGCCGTCCGAGATGCGCGCGCGCATCTACCCCGAACTCGACGAGCGTCTTCGCGGGGCGGCTGAGATTCAGATCGAAGCACACCTCCACAAGCTGCGCGACGAAGGACGGGTTTAGCCAGTTGTTGTCAGTCGTCGGTTGTCCGGGCTGTCACGCCTGGACGGAAAGTCGCAGAGACCTCGCAACCGGGAATCGACAACCTGATTCACCATCGAGCGCGGGCTAGAATGCGACGACATGAAACACAAAGACTTCATCGAAGTGCACGACTACACCGCCGAAGAGATCCTGGAGCTGTTCCGGCTGGCGGCGGACATGAAGGCCAACCGCGGCCGGTATGCAACGGCGCTCCAGGGCCAGACGCTGGCGATGATCTTCGAGAAATCCTCGACGCGTACGCGCGTCTCGTTCGAGGTCGGGATGTTTCAGCTTGGTGGACACGCGCTGTTCCTCTCTGCACGCGACATCCAGCTCGGACGCGGCGAGCCGATCACCGACACCGCGAAAGTGCTCTCGCGCTATGTAGACGGCATCATGGCCCGCACCTTCGCACACAAGACGGTGACCGATCTCGCCGAGCACGCGACCGTGCCGGTGATCAACGGCCTCACGGACCTGTCACACCCCTGTCAGTCGATGACGGACTACTTCACGGCCTGGGAAAAGTTCGGCGGCGAGTTGAAGGGTCGGAAGATTGCCTACGTCGGCGACGGCAACAACATGGCCCACTCGCTGCTGGTGGCCGCGCCGAAAGTAGGAATGGACATCGCCGTGGCCACCCCGCCGGACTACGCGCCGGATCAGGAGGTCGTCGCGCAGGCGCAGCAGGCGGCACGCGACGCCGGAACGAAGGTCATCCTCACGAATTCTCTGGAAGAAGCGATTCGCGACGCCGACGTCGTGGAGACGGACGTGTGGGCATCCATGGGGCAGGAAGACGAGGCTGAAAAGCGCCACCGCGACTTCGCCGGGTGGATGGTCGACTCGCGGCTGATGGCACTTGCGAAGAAAGAGGCCATCTTCATGCATTGCCTCCCCGCGCATCGCGGCGAGGAAGTCAGTGCGGACGTCATCGATAGCACCCGTTCAGTGATCTACGACGAAGCCGAGAATCGCCTGCACGTGCAGAAGGCGATCATGCACACTCTGATGAAGAAGTAGTTGGCGGTTGGCGGGAGCTCCCGCCCTCCCCCAGGTCGTCTCTACCGTCAACCGCTAACCAAAATGACCGACTCCCGCACACGACACGGCCGCGGACTCCTCGTCGTCATCGCGCTTGCTCTCCTTTTCTTTACGCTCCTCGGCCTGATCATCCTCAAGACGGGCGGCGGACAGAAACAAGAGGCTGCGAAGCTGGAGACGCTCACGGTGTTGCCTGTGCGCATCCGCATCCGGACGGAACCGAATGCTCGCGCGCCGGTGGTCGCCACCGCGTCGAATGGCGACCGCCTGACGCTGCTCGAGGACCGCGGCGGTTGGGTGCGCGTGCAGACAGCAGACGGTCTGGCCGGCTGGGCGGAACGCGCAAACCTCGAGCGCACCGTGGAGCAACAGCGGCGGCTGACCCGCTACAAATCCATTCGCAGCCTCCCCCCACTGCAGGGTGTCGCGTCCGAGCGCACGCCGCTCTACGCCGGCCCGGGGATTTTCTATCCTCTGATGGGCGAGGTCGCGGACGGAACGGAGGTGGTCGTCTACACGCGCGATCACGACTTCTACGCGATCGAGCACAACAAGGCGATCGCTTATGCCAGCGTCGATGCCATCGATGTGAGCGCATCCGGCTCACCGCAACTGGATGTGCAGACGGCCAGCGTTCCAGCAACAGACACGACCGGCACCGCCGTGCTTCCGCCAGTCGCCGGCGCTGGCGTTGCGGACGCGCCTCCCCTCGCCGTGCCGGAGCCGGAGCCGGCGACGGAGCCTGCGCCAGTGGAGCGCGCGACCGGCGTTTACAGCGCCGTGCCGTCGGGTGGGACACAGCCTGAGGAGCTCGACCGGGTCATGCCTCGCTATCCGCCGAACGCACGCCGTGCGGGCGTGGGCGGAGCGGTCGTCGTGCGGGGAATCGTCCGACGCGACGGCACGATCGACAACGTCGAAATCATCAAAGACCTCGAGTACGGACTGGGTGAAGAGGCCCGGCGCGCCGTCAGCCGCTGGCGGTTCCGGCCTGCGACGCACCGCGGCGAGCCGATCGACGTCTACTACACAGTGACAGTGAACTTTCGCCTGCAGTAGCAGCCGTCGACTGTCGTCTGCTCGAGGGCGCCCCGTGCCCGTCGCACGCTCCCCTGGAAGAACAAACGTCGAGAGCCTTCTCCCCTCCGCAGAGGGGAGAAGGTGCCGAAGGCGGATGAGGGGTCGCTCCAGTGCCATCACCAGGCTCGTGCCGGCTGCGCACCGCGTCATCACCACTTTCACGGCAGTCCCCTGCCGTTGGACCGCTCGGGATGACAGAGGTGCTGCGGCGCGTTACGACGCGTCCCATGTCCCGCTTCGCTTTCCCGGACGCTCCCGGAGACCTCATCGGCGCGCACCTTTCCACGAAGGGAGGTCTGCACAACGTGTTCGAGCGCGCTTCCGCGATCGACGCCTCCGCGGTGGCACTGTTTGCCAAGAACGGGAATCAGTGGAAGGGGAAAGCGCTGACGGACGAGGACTGTGCGACGTTCTCGTCGAGGCGCACGGTCCGCCCGCTGCTCACCCACGCATCCTATCTGATCAACCTCGCCACGACGAATGAGGAGTTCCACCGCAAGTCCATCGCCGCAATGATCGACGAGCTCGACCGCGCCGAACGCCTCAGCATCCATGCAGTCGTGCTCCATCCCGGTGCACACATGGGCGCGGGCTCAGCCGCTGCAATCGACCAGATCGCGCGCTCGCTCGATCAGGTCCACGCCGCGATCCCGGATCACCGCGTGGTGACGCTGCTCGAAACAGCGGCTGGCCAGGGATCGTGCGTCGGCTGCACGTTCGAGGAGCTGGGACAGATGATCGCACGCGTCGACGATCCGCGACGCGTGGGGATCTGCTTCGACACCTGCCATGTGTTCGCCGCCGGGTATGAGCTCCGCACACGCGATGCCTATGAACGCACCATCGACGAGGTTGAGAAACACGCCGGCCTCGACAACGTCGGCGCGTTTCACCTCAACGACTCGAAGAAGCCTCTCGGCTCCCGCGTCGATCGCCATCAACACATCGGCGAGGGTGAGCTGGGTCTGGAGCCTTTCCGCTTCCTGCTCAACGACCCGCGGTTTGCGCGCATCCCGAAGGTGATCGAGACGCCGAAGACCGTGGAGACCGAGTCCGACCTCAGAAACTTGCGCATACTGCGGTCCCTTCTCGAGTCGCAGAGCCTGATTCCCGCAATGGCGCGAACACCAGGCCGGTTGAGCACGGTGGCTCTCTGAGAGTCTGCGGCTTTGAGACTTACGGCTCTGTTAGAGTGCCCGCTCAATGGCAGACCGTATCGCACCTCCCACCTCCGGCACACGCATCGGCTACCAGAACAGCAGGATCGTCGTCCCTAACGATCCGATCGTTCCATTCATCGAAGGCGACGGTACCGGGCCGGATATCTGGCGTGCGACCAGCTACGCCGTCGACGGCGCAGTAGAGAAGGTGTACGGCGGAAAGCGCAGGATCCATTGTCACGAGGTGTTCGCCGGGGACAAAGCGCTCGAGAAGTTCGGCGAGTATCTCCCGCAGGAGACGCTGGACCAGCTGGCGCACTACCGGGTCTCGATCAAGGGTCCGCTCTCGACGCCCGTTGGGGGCGGTATCCGTTCACTGAACGTGACGCTTCGGCAGGTGCTCGACCTCTACGCCTGCGTGCGTCCCGTCAAGTACTTCGAAGGTGTGCCCTCTCCTGTGCGCGAGCCGCAGAAGGTGGACATGATCCTCTTTCGCGAGAACACCGAGGACGTGTACGCGGGGATCGAGTGGCAGGCAGGGTCCGATCAGGCCAGTCAAGTCATCGACTTCATCAACTCGATGGAGCCCCGCACCACGAAGATCCGTGAAAACTCAGCGATCGGCATCAAGCCGATCTCCGAGTTCGGGTCGAAACGCCTGGTACGGAAGGCAATCGAGTACGCCATCGCTGCGAAGCGCGACTCGGTGACGCTGGTGCACAAAGGCAACATCATGAAGTTCACCGAAGGCGCGTTCAAAGACTGGGGCTACCAGCTCGCCCGCGAAGAGTTCGGCGATGTCACCATCCCCGAGTCCGAGTTGGCCGGACCCGCTCCGCAGGGCAAGATCGTCATCAAGGACCGCATCGCCGATTCGATGTTCCAGCAGGTGCTGCTGCGCCCCGCCGAGTACTCCGTCATCGCCACCACGAACTTGAACGGCGACTACATCTCCGACGCACTCGCCGCGCTGGTCGGAGGCCTCGGCATCGCGCCCGGTTCAAACGAAAGCGACGAGGTTGCGATCTTCGAAGCCACCCATGGCACTGCACCAAAGTACGCAAACCAGGACGTGATCAACCCAGGCTCCCTGATCCTGTCCGCGGTGATGATGCTCCGCCACATGAACTGGGGGGAAGCCGCCGACGGCATCGAGCGCGGCGTGGCCCGCACGATCCAGCAGAAGAAAGTCACGTACGACCTCGAGCGGCAGATGCAGGGCGCGACGAAGGTGAAGACGAGCGAGTTCGCCCGGCTCATCGTCGAAAACATTTGAGTTTGTCAGTTTTCGGGTTGTCCGGTTGGCGGCGCCTCTTCTGGTGTTGTCAGTTCTCAGTTGTCGGTTCTCTGTACCTCTTCGCATGGACGCTAGAGGCCTTGAGAGTCAAAACTCATCGTAGATGAGTCAAGTTTCTTCATGAGGTTCGAGTCGCGAATGAGCAACTCGAGTCCTCAATCAATTCGACGACACCCGTCCGGTCGAGATCCTTCTCCCCCGCGCACGGGGGAGAAGGTGCCGAAGGCGGATGAGGGGGCACTCTGTGGCAGCCGGCTGACAGTAGAAGCCGGCGATGTACCGACCGATGGGTGTTTGTCTTCTGGAACTTGAAACCTCGCAGCGACCTCGGATCAACTCTACGCTCTGCAGAGCGTCGCTTTACACGGACCGGCGGGCGAAAGGAGCCCCCTCATCCGCCTTCGGCACCTTCTCCCCCTCACGGGGGAGAAGGGTCTCGATGGGGGAGTGTGTCGCGAGACCCGCCGAGCCTTGATAGGGATGGGTACACCTCGTCGGTCTGAGGCGGAGCAATCAGCGCTGCCGGCCGTGC
>JANMSA010000737.1:0-2180 GCA_031388865.1 Acidobacteriota bacterium
TCGAGCGGGAGCTCGCCGCGTTTGGCTGAAATCATCGTCGCGGATGCGGGGCCGCTGATTGCGTTCGGACGGCTGCGCAGGATCGAAGTACTCGCGCGTGTGTTCGAAAAGGTCGTGGTTCCTCGGGTGGTGTTCGAGGAAACGCAGTTTCATCCGGGCCTGCCCGACGCGCAAGCGATCGCCTCCGCACGCGACATCGGATTGTTCGTCGTGGAGAATATGTCTCCTGACTTGAAATTCTTGCCACCCGATGTGGAGCTGGGGGAAGGGGAGGCGGGCGCAATCGCCTTGGCGGTTGGTCTTGGGCACGGCGTCCTGATCGACGAGAAACTCGGCCGCGCGGTGGCGGAGGGGCTCAATCTCAAGGTCATCGGAACCGTGGGCGTTCTTCTCATCGCACGCAGGCGCGGTCTGATTGCGGCGGTGAAGCCGTTGCTGGAGGATCTCAAGGCGTCCGGGCATCGGCTGTCCGACGAGTTGATTGCACGGGCCCTGCGCCGTACCGGCGAGTAGTTCATGTCTGGTCGACACTGATGGCACAGATGCTTCCGCCGCTCAAGCCGATCCCGATCAAGGAACGGCTGTCGGTTCTCTATATCGAGAAGGGCCACCTCGACGTGCTCGACGGCGCGTTCGTCGTCGTGGACAAGACGGGTGTGCGCACGCATGTTCCAGTCGGCGGCGTCGCGTGCTTGATGCTCGAACCAGGGACGCGCATATCGCACGCCGCCTGCGCGTTGGCTGGGCGGGTTGGAACGCTGCTGGTCTGATCGGCGAGGCGGGGGTGAGGCTCTATTCCGCCGGACAGCCCGGCGGAGCGCGGGCTGACCGCCTGCTCTATCAGGCGAAGCTCGCGCTTGACCCCGCGCTGCGGCTGAAGGTGGTGCGCAAGATGTACGCGCTGCGCGTCGGCGAAGAGCCGCCGGAGCGGCGCAGTGTGGAGCAGTTGCGCGGCATCGAGGGCGCGCGGGTCCGCGAAGGAACCGAACGAGTTCCCCGAACATCCGACTCGATTCACCTCGCGGTGGAAATCGCTGGCGACGACCGGTCCGGCTTCGCCGAGGTATCCGCCGGTGATTTCGAGGAGTTCCTGCCGCGCTCCGAAGCCAAACCTCGCGACGACTACTTGCCGTGGCTATCGATCAGCGCGCGAATTTTGGCGAAGACTTCCTCCGCTGGGACGCCTTTGGTCCTGCCTGCCTCGAAATCGTCGATGCGCCGGGCGATTTCTTCGTCCCAGGCAGCGGTGACGGCTTCGGGAGTGTCGACGCTTATCCAGAGCTTGTCCGCGAGGTCGGCGCGCTCTTTCGGAGAGAGCTGCATCGCCTCGGCGGCGATCTGTTCGTAGGTCGGTGACACGGTCGGCTCCTGTCTCAGTCGTGCTTCAGCGATTCGATTCTAATCCCGCCGGAGGAGGATTGCAGCCGATGCCAGAGCCTGACAACGACCAGAAGGAACCCATCCCGATCTCCGCGCTCCAGCACTGGTGCTACTGCCCGCGCCAGTGCTGGCTGATCCACCTGGAGCAGGCGTTCGCCGAGAACGAGCACACGCTGCGCGGTAGGGCGGTGCATGAGGCGGTGGACACGCCGGGCCTGGAGACCCGGGGCAGGGACGGTGCGTGGAAGGAACCGGATCTACGAGGGTTTCTCCGTCACGCCGGCCTTTTCCCGGAGCGCCGACTCGTCCTCGCGCAGCGTGCGCGCGAACTGCTCGCGCAGCTCGTTGGAAATCGAGATGTTGGCGTTGATATCGCCCTTGTGCACGGCGTAGAGCTTGGACAGCACCTCGCTGTCGTGGCGCGCGAAGGCCTTGACGGTGCGCTTGGAGCGCTCGGCGTCGCCCGTGATTGCGGTCAGCGCGGCGCGACTCAGCTCCAGCGACGACTCGAAGGTCTCGCGCTCGATGACTTCGACGCCCAGGTCGCGCAGCTCGAACATGTGCCGCATGTCGCGCGCCCGCGAGATGATGCGCAGCTTCGGGAAATGCTTCACCGCGGTGCGGGCGAGCTGTGAAATGGCGCCGGGATCATCCAGCGCGATGACGAGGAAATCCGCGCTGGCGGCGCCGGCGGCCTCCAGCAGGTCGAGGCGCGTGGCGTCGCCGTAGAAGACGCGGAAGCCGAAGCGGCGCGACTGCTCCACGTGGTCCGGGTCGTCGTCGAGTATGGTCGGCTGGAA
>JANMSA010000763.1:0-2101 GCA_031388865.1 Acidobacteriota bacterium
GACGATGTCCTCGGCCCGGCAACCGGAGATGAGCGCCGCCTTCTCCGGCGTGAAGTTCGCGACGTGCGCTTTGAAGTCCTCCCACGCCTTGTTCGCTTCGGCACCCTCTCCGAAGACGAGGTGATCTTTGATGAACTGCTCATCCAACATCTTCTCGGAGATGAGAACCTGCGCCATGGAGTTGAGGATGGCGATATCGGTTCCCGGATTGAACGTGATATGCAGATCGGCGATGCGGGAAGTCGGCGTGCGGCGCGGGTCGAGAACGATGACCTTCGTCCCCTTCTTCGCCTCCTTTCGCCGAACCACGCGCTGGAAGATGATGGGGTGAGCCTCGGCCGTATTCGACCCGATGATGAAGAAGACGTCGGCGTAATCGACGTCTTCGTAAAGGCCCATCGGCTCGTCTTTGCCGAACGTAGTCACGTAGCCGGCGGCGGCGGAGGCCATGCAGAGCCGCGGGTTGCCTTCAACGTTGTTTGTCCCGATACCCGCCTTGAACAGCTTGTTTGCGACGTAAGTCTCCTCGGTCAGGGCCTGCCCCGAGCCGTAGAAGGCGACGGAGTCGGGACCGTGCGTTTCGATCGCCTCCTTGAACTTCGAGGCGACGAGCGTCATGGCCTCGTCCCACGACGCCCGAACGAGCTTGCCGTTCTTTCGTATCAAGGGATGTTGCAAGCGGTCGGGGGCGTTCATGATCTGCGGAAGAAGGGCACCCTTCAGGCAGAGAAAGCCGGCGTTATGGTTGTCCTTGTCGCCTTGGACTGCGACGACCTTCCCGCCCTTCGTCCCCACGTACACACCGCAGCCGGTCCCGCAGTACCGGCACACGCTCTTGGTCCACTTGTCGGCGGCAGGCGACTGCGCGAACGCGTCGAAGAACGGTGAAAAGTCACTGAGAGCCGCTAGCGCGCTGGCCGCGGCGGCGGATTCGAGCAGCTGGCGCCGTGTCAGTGTCACTGGGCACCTCCCTTCGTGTTTGTATTCTCAGGCACACCGGGATCGGGCTTCGGCACCTCGGGATGAGGGATGAGTTGGTGAGGCGGATGACACGTGAAGCAGGTTTTCCCCTTCATGAAGGGCGTCGAAAGCGAATCGGTCTGCGCGGCGTGGCAGGCCGCGCAGCGAGTCGGTGGCGGCGACTTGATGAAGTTGTCAAAGCCCCCATGACAGACGACGCACAGAACGTTGTTGATTCCATGCTTGCTCTCGAACCACTGTTCGTGGATCTCCGAGGTGACCATGCGATGGCAGTCGCGGCATTCCGTGGCGCCGGTCAGGTCGATTTCGGGGTGCGTTTCCCGGACGACCTTCGCCTCAGACGCTTTCTTCCTGGGGGACTTTCTCTTCTGCTGCGCACCAGCTGAAATGCCGGAGCTCAGCAACAGGGCGGCCGTCAAGCAGACTGCCAGTGTCCTCGAGGTCATCATCGCGTCTCCTTTCAGCCGCCGGCCTTCAACCCGCCTCACTGGTGTTTCGAAGGCGCTGGTTCCTTCGATCCGTTAGCCGCCGCGTCACTCAATTAGCATTCGCAGCTCGCTTTTGAGCTCCCGCCGGAGCGGTCTCCGGAGGAGTCGGTGTAACGATGGGAACGCCTGGCGGGTGCACCGTCATGTTGCCGAGCGACGCCTGGCCCTGGCGCGAGTAGTCGATCGAGTGTGACAGTACGCGGGCCGCTTCCTGCGGCGCGTGGAATCCCATCGAGTTCTCGGCTTCGATGAAATCGACCATGAACTGCGCTTTCCTCTGGAAATTGAGTGCCGCCGCGAGCTGCACGTCCGTTGCTCCCCGGCTCTTGGCCTGCTTGATGTCATTGATCAATGAGAGCAGTGCATTCAGGGCAACGTTGCGCATCTCATACGTGCGCGACTGGATCTGCTCGACACGGGCTTTCAGCTCTTCCTCCGGCCAGTTGTGACAGGTCTGGCAGGCATTGTTGAGATTGAGCACCGGACTGCGCACGTGATGGTCGCTGATCTTCAGAGCACCCACACGGGTGTAGGGCATATGACAGTCCGCGCAGGCCACACCGGAACGTGCGTGAATTCCCTGGCTCCACATTTCGAACTCCGGATGCTGCGCCTTGAGCGCCAGCGCGCCT
>JANMSA010000830.1:0-1580 GCA_031388865.1 Acidobacteriota bacterium
GCAGTCGATGCAGGTCACCGGGTGCGTGACGAGCTTACGAGCCTCGGCGTACGGCATCGGGTTGTGCTTTTCAAATCCTTTCATCAGGTCGCCGCCGCCGGCGCGCTTGTAGGGGACATACATGGAGCCGTGGCAGTGCAGACAGGCGCCCGGCTGCTTTGCGAACTGCTGCCGTTCCGTGAGCTCCTGATCCTCGAGCATGAACGCGTGCCCGCGCTCTTCGCGGAAGTCCTTCGAGAACGCGTAACCGGCCCACATCGTCCTAAGGCGCGGGTCTTCCTCCAGCCGTGACTGGGCGACGATGGTGCGCGGATCGGCCTTCGTCGGCGTGCGCGGCATGGCCTCGCTGCCGCCGTATCGGGTCCGGACCTGGTCCACCGTGCGCAGGTAGCCGTCGTACTGCAGCGGGAAGTTCTTTCCCCAGATGGCCGGATCCTCAGTCTCGTCGTCGAGCTCGACCACTCGATAAAACGGGTTTTGCGCTTCCTGTTTGTGCTTGAAGATGTTGATCAGGAGAGCAGTGATCCCTGCCGTGACTGCCACAAGGGCAACGAAGAGCCCCGCCATCAGGAGCCAGAAACGCCGCCGGCGATGCTTGCGATCAGGAGCTGCTGTGTCAGTGCTGGTCATAGCGGATTACCTCAAATGTCCTACAGTGGAGTGACAGCGGATGCACGATGTTGCGTCGGGACCGCCGACGTGTGGATCGGGATCGATGGCGGCCACGATGCGCTCGTGGCACTTACGACATGCCTTCTCGGTCACGAGGCGATTGCCGGGGGTGATGCGGATCGGCTCGTGGAACGTTCCGGTCGTAAAGTAGAACGAATGCCAGAAGCCGTTCCTGGCCTTGACGATGTACTTCGGAATGATTCCGGGCGGCGTGTGACAGTCGTTGCACACCGCCACCGAGCGATGGCTGGAGTGGCGCCAGTCGTCGTAGTGCTCCTGCATCACGTGGCAGTTCGCACACGCCGCCGGCTCATTAGTCATGTACGAGGCACCACCGGCGTATCCGAAGGTGAATGCTCCCAGGCCGACTGCGATGGCGAGGAGGACGACGACGCCGATCAGAAGCGTGCGGACCAAGGAAGACAGTATGGTGCAAATTGGGTTCCGCCACGGAAGTTGCATCAGATGGAACATGCACTTCGCGCGAGCCCACTCGATGAGACTGTTGATCCTTCTGACTTTGATGGCGCTCTCTTTCACCTCCCGGACGATCAGCGCCGCTGATCCTTCGTGGCCGTTGACCGGCAGCGTCCGGTTGCGCACTGAGGGGTGGAAGTGGTTCGAGACGCCGGGCTACGACGACCAATACGCTTTCTTTGGCGGGCTGCTTCGGGCCGGGACCGCTCATCGATTCAACACGCGCTGGGACGGTCAGATCGAAGCGGCAGTGCCTGTGCTGCTTGGCCTTCCGGGCAACGCGGTGGCACCCGCTCCCCAGGGCCAGCTCGGTTTTGGCGGAACCTATTTTGCGACGAACGGGAAAGAAAACGCGATTGCAGCCGTCCTCAAGCAGGGGTGGGTGCGCGCATCGTTCGGTCCGGTTGCGGTACGCGCGGGAAGGTTCGAGC
>JANMSA010000878.1:0-2166 GCA_031388865.1 Acidobacteriota bacterium
CGCGCGAGCGACTGCCCGCTAGTAACCAGCAACCAGTAACCAGCAACCCGGCCCCGCCAACCGCCAACCGAGAACAATCACTTCTTCCCTTCCTTCTCGATCTCCACCTTCGCGCCGTCCTTCAGCTTACGGGAGATGGCGGTGTAGGACCCGGAGACCACTTCGTCGCCGGGCTCGAGGCCGCTGCGGATCTCGATGAAGGTGTTGTCGGCGATGCCGGTCTCCACTTTCTGCATGCGCACCTCTCCGCCGCTGCGGATGAAGACGACGCGCTGCAGTTTGGTGCGTTGCGCGCGTTCTTTCTGTTTCTGCTCGCGCTCGTTGGTGACGTCGGCCTGGTTGTCTCCGCGGTCGCGGGCCTCTTCCTTCACCCGCTGCCGTTCCATCTCTTCGGGCGAGAGGTTGCTCTCCGTGCTGCGCACCGTGACGCTCTGGATCGGCACGGCTACGATGTTCTTCACCGTCGCGGTCTCGACATCCGCCGTCGTGCTCATCCCAGGCCGGAGGCGCACGGTGCGGTCGGAGATGCTGATCTCCACTTCGAAGTTCGTGACCTCCTCCTGCGTGCCCGCGTTGCGCGTCAGGGCGGTGCTGGCGATCTCGCGGACGACACCACGGATCTCCCGGTCGGGATAGGCATCCACGCTGATGCGCGCGCTGTCGCCGACCTTCACGTCCACGACGTCGTTCTCGTTGACGTTCACGCGCGCTTCCATGTGATCGAGATCGGCGATGCGCATCACCTCGGTGCCGGCGAACTGGCTCGTGCCGACCACGCGCTCCCCCGCACGGCTGGTGAGGGAACTGACGGTCCCACTGACCGGCGAATAGATGACGGTCTTCGAGAGTGCCTCGTTGATCTGGCGGAGGGAGCCCTCTGCCTGCGCGATGCCGGAGTTCGCGGAATCGAGTGCCGCTCGTGCTCCGTCATACGCGGCTTTGGCCGTGTTTCGCTCCGCCTCGGAGATCAGGCCGCCCTCGTACAACTTCTGTACGCGCCGGTAGTCCGATTCGGCTTTGGTGAGCTGGGCGCGGTTCTGCACGCTCCCGGAGCGCGCGCCACTGAGCGCAGCCTGCTGCGACTGCACCTGTGCGCGATAGGTGTCCGGCTTGATGCGCAGCAGAAGCTGCCCTTTGCGCACGGTCTGCCCTTCCCTGACCGCCAGCTCGATGATCTCACCCGACACTTCCGGCGCAATCTTGACCTCGATCTCCGGCTGGATCTTGCCGGTGGCGGTGACGATCTCCGTGAGGTTTGTGCGGAAGGCCTTATCCGTGGTGATGGGTATCGGCTTCTCGCGCCTGCGCGAGATGGTCATTACAGTGGCGACAGTCGCGATCACCACCACGACGCCAATCAGGATGTACAGCTTTTTCCGGGAGCGGCCGGGAGGCGTCTGCATGAGAGCAAGATACGGCTTCCACGCAGAAAGTTCTCGAAAGGTGTCTGCCAGGCCCGACTTTTCTGACAACTGACAACCGACAACCGACAACATCCTGCAGGCGCTTTACCGCCCCTCGAGCTCCCGCTGCATCCGGTCCATGTCCTTGCCTACCGTGCGGGATCCGGCAAAGAGCACGAACGCGAGGATGAGGCTGAGGAGCGGGAGCAGGTACATCGCAGAATGCAGCCCCGCGCCGCGGAACGGCTCCAGCGCCTTGCCTGCCGTCGCAGTGACGCCCGCCGCGAGCGCGGCTTTGCGCGTGAAGTGGTCGCTGGTCATGCCGGTCGCCAGCGGCCCCAGAGAGGCGCCGAGCACGTACATGGCGAAAAAGTAAATAGCCATCGCTGTGCCGCGCAGGGAGGGCGCAACGACGTCCTGCAGGGCGGCGTAGACGCTGGCGTAGTAGACGTACATCAGCATGCAGGCCAGACCGCCAAAGAGCACGAACAAGGCGATGCTCTTCTGCGGCTGCATGAGCGCGAGAAGCATCATGGGCGCCGACAGCGCAGTGGCGATCGTGGTGACGAGCATGCGTCCATCGCGGCGCTTCCCTGCCCACTTGTCCGCGAGTGCACCCCCCACGAGCAGGCCCGGCACGCCGCTCAAACCGTAGACGACCATGGTGATCAAGCCGGCCTGCCGCAGGTCCGCACCGTGATAGCGCATCATCAGCGGCGCGAGAAACGAGCCGAGCGCGTACATGTTGAAGTTGTGCAGCGCG
>JANMSA010000932.1:0-2643 GCA_031388865.1 Acidobacteriota bacterium
TTTCAGATAGACGCGGCAGCCGAGTAGCCCCTCGAGGATCACCCGACAGCGCGTGTCGTCAACCTTCGGCAGCAGTCGGCTTCCAGGGCCCCTCGATGACTGTCGCTTCCTGGTCGCCGGGCCATTGTGGCATTGAGACGCAGAGGAACTGGAGTGGGTCGACACCGGTGCAGCGATACTGGAAAGCCGTCCCAACAGGAATGTCGATGGAAACGCCTGTTTCCAGAACGGTTGTCTCTTCACCTGCGCTGTCTCGCCGCCAGATCTGCCCCTTGCCCGAGAGAACGTGCCAGAACTCGCTCACCGTGGCGTGGATGGTCGCCCGATTCACCTGACCAGGCGGGACGGTGGAGTGGATCAGGTTGCCGGTCTCGCCTTCCAGCAGATATCGGATCGCTGCCCCTGCAGGCGAGCGGGCATCCGGGGTGGAGGGGAACGCGCGGGTCTGCATGGAGGACCTCCCTGTGCTCACACGTTATCCCCACACGGGCGCCCCTGACAATCGCGACGATCTCGGTCTAGTCCAGACAGGTAAGCGCAGAGCAGTCAGGCGTGGCTGGGTCGATCCAGGCCTCCAGCAGGAGATTCACGCCGCGATAGCCGTCCAGCACCGGAGAGCCAACGAAGTGGTCGCACGGCGCCGTGCCGATCGGTCGTTCGCAGTGCTCGTGCACGACGACGTGGAAGCGCCGGATGAAAGCGTCGGAGTCGTGCAGGTGGAAGCCGCGCCGAAAGCCTCGTTCGTGATCCAGCAACTCGAATTCGTACTCCCAACGCTCGACCAGGTCTGGCCCCAACCGACGCCACCGCTCGCGGATCTCCAGGACGGACAGCGGTGGGGTCTGCCCATCGGGGAGGCAGCCACGAAGCTCGAATGACATCGCTCCACTCGGCGACTCCTGCAGGACAAGCGGAGCGGTTGACGCACCATCCAGGACGACGCCGTAGCGTTCCAGGAGCTCTGCGACGCCCGACAGATAGTCGGCGAGGGCCGCGAGCGACAGCTGCACGCCGGGTCAGGCGGGCTGAAGATCAGGAGTGCCTTCCCCTGCCCCGAGCGAGACCTCATTTGGACGCTTGCGACGAACCACGGCACGACGAGTGGCCCGGCGACCTGCCTGGACGGCGAGGAACGCCGGCATCGGGATCCGGATGATCCGCGAGGAGACGCGTAACGCCGGCAGTTCGCCCGAGGCGATCATGCGAAGGACGGTGTCGGTACTGACCCGAAGCTCTGTCGCGACCTCGCTTGGGGTCAGGTATCGCGCTTGAGCATCCATGTGCGTCTCCTGCGTGCAGAGCAATGATACCGCATGGGACGCGACGGTCAACCCCGATGCGATGATCCGAGGCGGATGACCGGCGCGACGCGGCCTCGGGCGTGAAGAAGGCTCACGCGGGCGAGGCGGGCCGCCGGACCCTCGCCAACGGGCCTCCGGCGCTACCGTGCGCTCAGGGGCCTGGCCTCGTACTCGAGTCGAGCCGCGATCGCGAACAGCAGGAAGTACCGGTCGAGTGAGGCCGCCGACTCGCCGAACTCGTTGTCGCCGGCGATGAAGTCGATGAACAGCTCGCGGACGATGCACAGCTCGCGACGGCGGGGCCTCTGCCAGCGGTCGTCGGCGATCGTGAGTTCGAACAGTTCGAGAGCCCGATCGAACGCTCCCTGCAAGCGCCTTGCGTCTCCGACTTCCTTCGCCCGTGCTGCGCGCCCCACCTCTGTGCCGAGGTTGCCCAACTGCTCAAGCGGGGTCATGCGCTCCCAGCTCCCGTCTTCGAGCCCCTTGTGCATCCATTGGACGGTCACGATTTCACCAGGTCACGGTCCATAGTCATCGGTCCGTGGTGGCCCCGTAGGTCATGGGCGATTCCGCTGCAAGGCGCGCGAGCGATCGGTTCTCAGTACGGCTCAGGAAGAAGTCCCGCGTCGGCGCGTCCATGAAGTAGACGTAGCAGCCGCGCAGGCCACGGGTCAGCAAGACGCGGTAGGTGCTCTTGACGTAGCGGGTGAACTCGGCCTCGGTGACGCCACGGCGGACGACGCGGTCGTGGGACTGGTCGCGCTGGCCGACCCATCCCCCGTCCATCGGTCGGTAGACGAGATCGGGACCGACGATCACGCCGACGTAGTCGAACTCGAAGCCCTGCGCGGTGTAGACGCAGCCGACCTGGTCGATTCCCTCCTTCGCGCTCGCCCAGAAGTCCGACTTCGGGATGCCGGGCCCGAGGCGGCCGACGCCGTCCCTGGCGTTCCAGGGCATCGACCACTCCCCCACCCTGACGTCCGGCACGAGCTGGCCATCATTGTCGGGTTCGGACCACGGCCAACAGAAGCCGGCGACGAGTCGCGCGGTCGTCCCCTGTTCGGCGGCTCTAGCTCGGATCTTCTGCTCGAGTTGGCCGATCGAGCCGAGGATCTGGAAGTCGAACTCGTCGTCCATCGACCACAGCACCTGCGGCGTCCGGTTCAACTCGAGCGTATTGTCGACCCACTGGATGAACGAATCGGAGCCGTTCGAGCGGAACTGCGCCTCGAGCTTGAAGTCGCCATCCTCGACGAGGCCCACCGCATCCGGACGATCAGCACGAGCCGCTTCACTCCCGCGAAGGCGCGTACGGGCAAGTCCCAGATCGAAGACATCC
>JANMSA010000959.1:0-5977 GCA_031388865.1 Acidobacteriota bacterium
GGCCGCCACCCGGCCGCCCCGGAGTCCACGAGCTGAGAAATTAGTGCTGAAGCTGCCGCCCCCACCTGCCGCGTCCGGCGGTTCATCTCCTGAGAGCTGAGAGCTGCGAGCTGCGAGCTGAAGCCGCCAGATGCGAGCTGCGAAATCCCGCCAACCGCCAACCGCCAACCGCCAACCGTTTGACGTAAACCCCACACTCGCGTTAACTTCTCCCTGAACGAACTGGCGAAAGACCAGGGAGGGGACAATGGTCTGTGTGCGAAGGGTGGCTCCCGTTCTCCTGCTCATGTGTGTGACGACCGCTGCATTTGCGCAGCGACAGACGTCACAGCCGCCGCGCGAGCTTCATCGTTACGGCGATCACTGGACGGCGTATGACCCGCCCGATCCAGCGACGTATCCGGCAGGTGCGCGAACCCATGAGATCAAGCGTGGCGACACGCTCTGGGATCTGGCGCAGACGTACTACAACAATTCGTACCTGTGGCCGCAGCTCTGGGAAGCGAACACCTGGATCACGGACGCTCACTGGATCTATCCGGGGGACATACTCCTCGTGGAAGGGGAGGGCACGTCCGTCGCCGCAGCTGCCGACGCCGGTGAGGCAGGAACGGCGCTCTCACCCGTCACCCCCCGCAGCGCGGATGAGTCCTCCAGTCTCTTTGCCACGACGAACACCGGCGGTTTCACCGTCGCGCGTCTCGCCCGCGAGAACCGCCCTCTGGCACTCGGCACCGAGGCGGACATCTATTGCTACGGCTACATCGGCGATCCGAACGAGGCGATGCCGAACTTCGTCGCATCGCACGAGGACGTCGAGGTCAAGTACGTGATGTACGCCCAGCCGGAGATGGCGGCGGACGCGACCCTGGGCGACCTGATTTACGTCAATGGAGATGCATCCACGGGACTCGTCGCAGGGGACACCTATCTGCTGATCGACCCCCGGGAACTGGTCAAGCATCCAGTGTCGGGCAGCGTGGTCGGTCGTCAGTACGACTACGTGGGTCAGCTGCGCATCCTGTGCACGGAGTCAGGCCGGTCCCGCGCCATCATCACCGCGACCTGCCGCGAGATTCCCATTGGCGCCCGCCTCAAGCCGCTCCCGCAGCTTCCCATTCCGATCGCGCGCGTGCCGGACCTTCCGGAGTGGTGCGATGCGCCGAGCGGCAAGACCACCGGCTTCATTGTGGAGTCCCGCGACTGGGACCTCGGCCTCGTGGAAGGAAATCTCGTGCAGATCGACCTCGGCCGCGATGACCAGCTCGAGCCGGGCGACTTCCTCACCGTCAGCCGGCCCAGCACGCGCTCCGACCAGCCGGACGTTGTGCTCGGCCAGATCGGAGTGCTCACCACTGAAGCGAGGACCGCAACGGCGATCGTGCTCGCCACCCGCCGCGAACTGCACATCGGAGACCGGGTCGAGCTGCGGTAGAATCGCCCGTTGCGGGTCCATAGCTCAGCGGTTAGAGCTACCGGCTCATAACCGGCAGGTCCCAGGTTCGAATCCTGGTGGACCCACCAGACTCATCATGCCGATAGAGATTGTGCAGATCATTGGTCCCATGCGTGCCGGAGAAGCTCCGACTCGCAAAGGCGTTCCGGTTTCGGAACGCCTTTTTACTTTCACAGGCAGTTTGCAACCGCCAACCGGCAGGGGGACAGCCCTCACCGAGCTTCGCTCCAGAATACGGCGAAGTGCAAACCGCGAACTTTTCGGAGGAACGCGTTGAACGACGTCGAGAAATTGTGGGAGCTCCAGTCGGTGCTGAGCGCACTCGACGAGCGCGAGAAGCAGATGAGCGTGAAGCCGGAGGCGTTCGCCGAGATTGATCGCGAGTACCAGAAGGCCAACGAGGAAGTGACACGGCTCGAAGCACAGATCGAGTCGCTCGGCAAGGAACGGCGACGCGTCGACGGAGAGCTTTCGGACCAGCAGGAGCTTCTCAAGAAGTATCAGGGGCAGCTCATGCAGGTGAAGAATCAGCAGCAGTACGCTGCCGCGTGGAAGGAGATCGACTCCACACGCAAGCACGTGAAAGAGCTCGAGGAGTCCGTGCTCAAGAACATGACGGAGGCGGACGGATTTCAACAGCAGGTCGACGAGCGGACCGCGGGCCATGGTGCTCTGCAGGCCCGCCACGATGCCGCACACGCCGAGTGGCAGCACTCCCTGAGCGATCTGCGCGCCGAGGCTGGAAAGTTACGGGAGCGTGCCACGAAGATCGAGGCGACGGTCCCGGAGCGGTTGCGGGGTGAGTTCCAGCGCATCTACAAGCAGCGGCAGCAGGTCGCGGTCACGCGCGTGATCAGCGATAGCTGCGGCTCATGCCGCACTCGGGTCCGGCCCGCTCTCGCGCAGCAACTCAAACGCGGGGACCTGGTGCACTGCGAGGGCTGTCACCGCATCCTCTTCCTGGAGAGCTCCTCATCCTGAAAATCAAGGCGTTCATCGATGGCGCGGCCCGCGGCAATCCCGGCCCCGCCGGTTACGGCGTTTACATGACCACCGACGCCGGGGAGATCATCGAAGTCTGCGGCTTCCTCGGCCATGCGACGAACAACGTCGCCGAGTACGCAGGCCTCGTCGACGCGCTCGAGGTGGCGCATCAGGAAGGCGCGACGGAGGTCGAGATCGTCTCGGACTCCGAGCTCCTGGTGAAGCAGATGCTCGGCGTCTACAAAGTCCGTCACCCGAACCTCATTCCGCTGTACGAGAAGTGCAAGGGCATGGCCCGCCGCTTCAAACGCTTCTCGATCCGCCACACCCTGCGCGCCGGAAACAAAGACGCGGACCGGCTGGCGAACCGCGCGGTCGACCTCGCGGACGGCCGGCTGCTGGAGCGCAGGCGTGTCGAGAGTTGAGGCGCAAAGCATGTCGAGAGCTGAAGACATCCGTGCGAACATCGATGCGCTGGAAACGCGCATCGCTGCTGCCTGCACGCGTGCATCGCGGGCGCGATCAGCGGTGCGGCTCGTGGCCGTGACCAAGACCTTCCCGGCGACGGACGTCGCCCATGCCATCGCAGCAGGCATGACGGACGTCGGGGAGAACAAGGTCCAGGAGACGCGGGACAAGAAACCGTCCGTGGTCTCGGCGGCGCGCTGGCACCTCATCGGTCACCTGCAATCGAACAAAGCGAAAGACGCGGTGCGTCTGTTCGACGTCATCCAGACGGTGGACTCCGTCGAGCTCGCGGAGAAGATCGCCCGCGCTGCGGACGCGCTGGGCAAACGGCAGCAGGTCCTGCTGCAGGTGAACGTGGGCGGGGAGACGCAGAAGAGCGGAGTTTCCGGCGGAGACGTCTCGGAGCTCGCCAGAAAAATCGCCGCGCTTCCCTCGATTCGTCTGACGGGCCTGATGACCATTCCCCCCTTGGGCGATGCCGCGGCGATGAGGCCTCACTTCCGGGAGCTGGCCGCAATACGGCATGATCTCGGACTCGAGGAGCTGTCGATGGGCATGACGGACGATTTCGAGGTGGCGATCGAAGAAGGGGCGACGCTCATTCGCGTCGGCCGCGCCATCTTCGGAGCGCGCGGCTGATGGATTTTGCGCTTGTTTTCGTACGCGCCCTGGACATCATCCTCGACGTCATCCAGTGGGTGATCATGGTCTGGGTGATCCTGTCGTGGGTACTGTTCTTCCTGCGCCAGTCGAAAGTGCGCTGGCGTTATCGCGGGTTCTTCGGGGCGCTCGAGCAGCTCAACGATCTCTTCGAGCGCATGACGCGCCCGTTCCTGCGCCCGTTCCGGCGGCTGCTGCGGCGGTTCGACACGGCAGGCATCGACTGGTCGCCGATGCTGCTGGTGGTGGTGATCTGGATCTTGCGCCAGCTCCTCGCAGTTCTGGCGCGCAGGCTTATACTGGCTTCGCCGGCTGGCGGTTGACGGTTGGCGGCTGGCGGGGGACGAAGCGAGTCCGGACCTGCTGCCGCGAACCGCCAACGACCGACCGCAACTCGTGAAGGGAGGGGGGAGTCATGCAGAACCTCACGCCACTGGAGATCCAGAAACAGACGTTCTCCCGCGCGCTCAAAGGCTACAGCCCCGACGATGTGCGCGCGTATCTGCACCTGGTCGCTGAAGAGATCGAGCGCCTCCTGCGCGAGAACGACCGCCTCGGCCGCGACGTCGCCGTCCTCCGCGAAGACGTCGATGACCACACCAGTCGCGAGCGCATTCTCAAGGACACACTCCTATCCGCGCAGAAAGTCGCGGAGGACCTCACCGCCAACGCACGCAAGGAAGCGGAGTTGATCGTGAAGGACGCGGAGCTCCTCGGGGACCGCGTCGTCGGTCAGGCCATGCAGCGCGTGGCGGACCTCGAGAAGGCGATCGGCGACCTGAAGATGGAGCGCCGTGCGGCGCGCAACAAGCTCAGCACCACCATCGACCTGATCCAGCAGCTGATCATGCTCGACGCGGAGGAGGAGGCGAACGACACGCCTCTGACGTCGCTGTTCCGC
This sequence comes from Acidobacteriota bacterium, assembly GCA_031388865.1. Lineage (GTDB taxonomy): Bacteria > Acidobacteriota > Thermoanaerobaculia > Gp7-AA8 > Gp7-AA8 > QHVT01. Next base: position 4,470 of record JANMSA010000959.1, read on the forward strand.
TCGCGGCAGGGATGACGGTGTCGCTTCTCGGTTGTCCGTGGTCTGCGACTTGTCGCCTGGACGAAGACTGCCAGACAACCGACAACTGACAACGACTCCATGCGTTTACTGATCCGCAACCTCGCGCAGATTGCCACTCCCCTTGGCCGCACGGCAGCACGCGGGAAGGCGATGCGCGAGCTGGCGGTCCTGAAACGGTCCGTCCTCTTGATCGAAAACGGCCGCTTCGCGTTCGTCGGTGGGGAGAGCGACATTCCCGAACATCTCCGGATCGACGACGACATCGACGCTCACGGCGCGACAGCCATTCCGGGATTCGTCGACTCGCACACGCACATCCCGTTCGCCGGCTTCCGGGAGTCGGAGTTCAACCGCCGGCTGCAGGGCGAGACCTACGAGCAGATCGCCGCATCGGGCGGAGGGATCGCCTCGACGGTGCATGCGACGCGGAACGCGCCGGCCGAGGATCTCGTCGCGAACGTTCTGGAGCGAACGGCAGCGATGGCCCGCTACGGGACGACCACCGCCGAAGCGAAAAGCGGCTACGGCCTGGACCTGCAGAACGAGCTCAAGCAACTACGCGTCATCCGCACCGCATCGGAGCAGTCGAAGGTGCGACTCATCCCGACCTGTCTCGCGGCGCACGAGTTTCCGCCAGGCATGCCGCGGGAGGAGTACCTGGCCATGATCATCGATGAGATCCTGCCCGCGGTCGCGTCGGAGAAACTCGCGGTGTTCAACGACGCGTTTGTGGAGCGCGGCGTGTTCACGCGCGATCAGGGTGAAGCCGTCCTGCGCGCGGGACTCGCCTTGGGAATGGTGCCGCGCCTGCACGCGGACGAGCTCTCGGATACAGGCGGCGCCGCGCTCGCGGCCGCCCTCGGCGCCGCGAGCGCCGATCACCTCATGTACATCTCCGAAAGCGGCATCGACGCACTGGCCGCGTCGGACACGGTCGCCAACCTCCTGCCGGCGACGAGCTTTTTTCTGATGGCGCCGCAGTATGCGCCGGCCCGCCAGCTGATCGACAAGGGTGCGATCGTGTCCCTGTCGACGGACTGCAACCCGGGAACTTCGATGACGGAGTCGATGCAGATCGTGATGCAGCTGGCGACGCTGCAGATGAAGATCACCGTGGAGGAGTCGCTCACGGCGGCCACGCTCAACGGCGCGTACTCGCTTCGGTTGGCCGGGGAGACGGGCTCGATCGAAGTGGGCAAGCGCGCGGACTTTGCCCTCATCGACGCTCCGTCCTACCTCCACCTGGTGTACCACTTCGGTGTGAACCTCGTCAGCGCCGTGTATCGCGACGGGGTGCGCGTGGTGTAGCCCGTCCAACGGCGATGACGCGCGGTCGGCAGCCCGGCACGAGCCTGGTCAATGGCGCCCTCGACTCACGCTGCTAATGACAGGTTTGAACCGTTTCGCTGGCGCGAACGTCCTCTTTGCTGACCGGGGTTTGCTCACCGCGTCGCGTAGAACGCCACGATCTTCTCGAACAGCCGGCC
>JANMSA010000091.1:0-10929 GCA_031388865.1 Acidobacteriota bacterium
GGTCGCGGCGTAGTTGGTCTGGCCGAAGTTTCCGTAGAGGCCCACGATGGACGAGGCGTTGAGAATGACGCCGCTCCCGGCGGCGATCATGTGCGGCACCACAGCGCGCGTGCAGAGAAACACGCCTTTGAGGTTGACGCCGATGACCGCGTCGAACATGGCGTCATCCATCATCGAGAGTACGGCGCCGTCTTTCCACTTCACCAGCTGCGAGTCACGCAGAATGCCGGCGTTGTTGACGAGGACGTCGATTCGCCCATGCTCGGCGATGACTTTCTCCGTCGCAGCGTTGACGACGTCGGTCTGTGTCACGTTCACATCAGGAACGTCCCATACGACGACCTTCGCGCCTTCCTGCTGGAAGGCTTGGACCGTGGCCCGTCCGATCCCCGCCACGCCACCCGTGACCACGACCACTTTGTCTTTCAGATTGAGGTTCATGCGTTGAAGTTCCCGCTTGTCAGTTGTCAGTGTTCCGAGAGCGCCGTTGCCAGGTCCGCTCTGGCGCTCTCGCTTCGAGCGGCAAGAGCGAATGGGATCACCGCCAAAATGGTGACCACCAGGCTCACCAGCAGCCCGAAGGTGAGACTGCTCGTGTCACCGATCATCCCCGTGATGAGCGGGCCTGGGCCAACACCGAGGAGGTTCAGCACGAGCAGCGCGAAAGCGACCACGGTCGAACGCGCATGCACGGGCGCCAGCTCCTGGTACGCAGAAAAGAGAGGTCCGAACCAGGCGGTGGTGCCGGCGCTGGTGATGAACCAGCAGATGTAGAAGATGGGGGTGCCGGGACGGGATGAGTAGAAAAGCCAGGCCGGGATCGTGAGAGCCACCGTCATGATGACCAGGCTCCAGAGCCGTCCTCCGCGGAAACGCCGCGCGCAGGCGTCTCCGAAGACACCGCCCGCCATATTGCCGATGAACCCTGCAAACACTGCGACGAGCCCCGCGCGGAACGCAGCGTCGGCGTAGCTGAACCCACGCTCCTCGACCAGCCAGGTAACGCTGTGCAGCGCGGCTCCCGATCCGTAGCAGAGCAGCGACCCTCCGGCGAGTGCCAGTGCAAGCGCCGGGCGGTCGACCAGCGACCGGAACAGATCGCGCACAAGATCGCGCATGGCCGGTTTCGCTTTGGCAATCGCGTCCGCCTCGCCCGCCACGCGACGGCGCTCCGGCTCCCGCAGCACGAGCAGAAACACGGTGGCGATCAGGCCGATGATCCCCAGCACGAAGAAGGAGACGCGCCAGCCGTACCGCGGCGCGATCAGGCTCGAAGAGATGAGCGCGAGTGCCAGTCCCAGAGGGATTCCCGCATAGTAAACGCCGATCGCCATGCCGAGACGACGTGCGGGAAATGCATCGCTGAGCATGGAGAGCGACGCTGGCGTGAGAGTGGCCTCCCCGATTCCGACGAAAATGCGCGGGATCGCGAGCTGGATGAAACTCCGAGCAAAGCCTGAGAGCGCCGTCATTGCGCTCCAGAGCGCCACGCCCGCGGCGATCAATGGAAAGCGGCGGAATCGGTCTGCCGCAATCCCGAGGAAGAGACCGACGAAGGTGTAGAAGAAGACGAAGCCGAAACCGGCCAGCAGCCCGATCTGCGCTCGCGTCAAACCGAGGTCGGCGATGAGCAGCGGCGCCAGGCTGGCAATGAGCATCCTGTCCACGAAATTCAGGACGTTGAGCGCCGTCAGAAAAAACAGCAGCCCCCACGCAGAGCGGGGGACCCGCTCGCTGGCATCTTCAGTAGGGAGTGTCGTCATCAGGACCACCGCCGCGACTCAGACACCGCCTCCCGCTTTGGCGCGAGGGCGGTGCCTGGAGGTGCCGCAACGATCGTGGACTAGAAGAAGCGGTACTCGATGGTCGCCAGCACGGTACGCGGCGCGCCGTAGGAGCCGGTCTTGATCCCGAGCGCCGGGATGTTGTATCCGTTGGTCAGGTACCCCTCGTCGGCGAGGTTCTTGCCATTCACCCCGAATCGCCATTTCGCGTCCGGAGAAAGCCAGCTCACCCACGCGTCGTAAAGCGTGTACGCCTCCTGAGAGAGCGGCTTGACCGGCTTCCCAGCAAAGGAGCCACCCTCATTCGTGAGCAGGGCGTCGGCACGGTACGACCCGCCAGCGCTCGCGGTGAGGAGCCCTCCCATCAGCGGAAAGTCGAAGTTCAGGTGCAGTCCTCCCGTGAATTCAGGAGCGTTCGTGATCAACTGCGTGTCCACGAACGTGTCTCGGTTCTCGTCGAGGAACTCGTCAGGCTCGAGGTCGAGATAGCTGACGAACCCGTTCACCGAGAACCAGTCGATGTTCCGGTTCGAGGCGTCGAACTCGAGCTCGAGTCCGTTCATGGTGGCGTTGCCGGCATTCAGGAAGTTGCCGAAGAACGACTCCTCGACGCCGTCTCCGTCGGCGTCATAAGCGGTGAAGGTCGAGACCTGGATGTCTTCGTATTTTCCGTGGAAGACGGCGGAGTTCAGGACCAGCTGGCCATCGGCAAGCACGGACTTGATTCCGACTTCGCCCACCGTGAGAACCTCGTCGTCGAAGGGCTCGGCCGACTTCGGGAAGCGCTCCGACTGCGCCCGAACGTTAAAACCGCCACTCTTGAACCCACGGCTGAGGTTGACGTATCCCATGACCGCGTCGCTGAACTTGTAGTCGACCCCCAGCTTCGGCGCGAGCGAGTCGAACGTCTTCTCTTTGTCATAGTTGGCGGCGATCGCGCTCACCTTGCTGAAGGTGTCGTTGGTGTAGAAAACGTTGAAGGCGATGCCGTTCTTGGTTTCGCGGGTCGCGCGCAAACCCGCGTTGAGAGTCATCCTGTCGGAGAAGCGGTAGCTCCCGTCTCCGAAGAGGGCCAGCGAGTCGGTGAGCGTCTTTCCTGCCGACGAGCCGAACTGCGCATTCACAAAGATGTTCTTGACGAACCCGCCGGCCTCGCCGTCGAAGTAGTAAAGACCCATGACCCCGGTGAGCCTGCTCCCTCCGTCATAGAGCGCCTGAAACTCCTGCGAGAACTGCTTGTCGTAGTAGGTGGCAGAGACGTCGACGATTCGCGCCGGCGTGGTGTCGAAGTCGATGTTGTTCTCGGAGTCGGACTGGCGGTACGCGCTGATCGACTTGAAGCTCCAGACGTCATTCATGTCCGCGGACACGACGATGGAAGAGCCCTTCGACTCCGTGCCGTTCAGCGGAGCCAGTCCGCTCTGCGTGTCCCAGCGGCTCTCGTTGGGTGTGCAGGTGATCTTGAAGACGGCGGCACAAAGAGGATTGGTCGCCAGGCGCTGATAGCCCTTCGGCTCGGCCTTGTCCTTCGTGTAGTCGAGGCTGAGCGCTACTTTCACCTTCTCTGAAACGAGCCAGTCCAGGCCCCCGCGACCGGCGAGGGTGTTGCGGTCGGAGACATCGCGACCGGTCAGAAGATTCTCTCCATAACCGTCGTGCCTCAGCGAAGCGAACGCAAACTTTCCGCGGAGCTTCCCTGGGATCAGCGCTCCGCCAATACCGGCGCGAAAATCGAGGTTCCCGTTGGTGCCGGGGGTGATCGAGACCGAGCCTGTGGGGGAGTCGGTCAGACTGCGGCTGACGTACTTGATGGCGCCGCCGATTGTGTTCTTCCCGTAGAGCGTTCCCTGCGGCCCGCGCAACACTTCGATCCGGGCGACGTCATAGACGTCGAGAAGCGCACCCTGGGCACGCGCGATGTAGACGTCGTCGATGTAAATCCCCACGCCTGGATCGACACCCCAGAGCGGATCGGCCTGACCGATGCCGCGCATGAAGGCGGTCAGCGTCGTCGACTGGTTCCGCCCCTGGTACACGGTCAGGTTCGGCACCTGCCCCTGAAGCTCGGAGATGTCGGCGGCCGCAGTCTCCTCGAGGCGATCGGCGCTCACCACACTGACCGCGATCGGAACTTCCTGCACGTTCTCTTCCCGCCTGCGAGCGGTGACAACGATCTCCTCGGACGCCGGCTGGGTCGTCTCCTGCGCCTTCGCTTCGTCTTCAGGCGTGGCAGGCACCGGGTCCTGAGCCATCATGGGAACGGCAGCCACGCTGAAGAGCGCGACCGCCCCGATGAGCAGAGCACGCTTGAAAAAAGGAACGATCATCGCCTTCACATCACCCAAATTGCTCATGGTTGGCCCTCGCTGAAGTACGGAAAACTGGTCTGTTCTGCCCTCGCGAAATGACAGCACGAGAACGCGACGGTTCCAACTTGCCGACTGGTCGGTTTGTTTTCGGACACTCTAGGTCGGTTCGGTCTGCTTTGTCAACGGATCCGGATCGCTCCTGTTCTGCCCTGGCGCTCTGAGACCGACACGACCGCGAGAGTGCGCATCCCCGACACAAAGGAGACCGGGCTGAGGAACGGACCTCGCGATACACTCCCCGCCGCACAAAGGAGCTGCAATGTTCAAACGACTGGCGAACCTGTTCCGGGGCTTCATCGGGCTCTTCATCGGAGGCATGGAACGGCGCAATCCCGAGGCGTTGCTCGATGTGGAGAAAGAGAATCTGCGCAAGCAGATCGCCAACTACAACGACGGCCTGGCGGCGCACGCCGGGCTTTGCGAGCGACTGATGACCCAGATCCGGAAGCTGGAGACTGAGGAGCGCGACCTGCGCGCGAAGACGGCTGCGAATCTCCGCGCCAACAACCGCGAAGCGGCAGGCAACTACGCGCTCCGCCTGCAGACCGTGCAGCGGGAGCTCGCCGAGAATCGCACCCAGCTCGCACAGGCGGAGACCACCTATAAAGAGCTGATCAAGGCGCGCGATGTCTCGGTCAAAGCCGCGCAGTCGAAGATCCAGGAGCTCAAGACGTCCCTCGACGATCTGAAAATCAAGAAAGCGACAGCCGAGCTCACAGAGATGGCCAGCGGCATGATCACCTCCATCGGCGGCTCCGGCGACACCCTCGACCGCCTGCACAAGATGGTGGAAGAAGAGCGGGAGCAGGCGGCCGGACGTGCGCGGATCGCGCGCGACTCCCTGAACACGACCGACTTCGTCATCAAGGAAGAAGAGCAGAAGGCGCTCGCCGAGCAGGCGCTCGCCGACTTCGCGGCCAAAGAAGGAATGGCCATCGAGCCCGCTGAGGGAAGCACCACCGCTCCGACGGAAACGGTGAAAGCGATGGGGCCGGCTACCACCGAGTAGGCAGTACGCAGGAGGTGGTAGGCCGGAGGTCATCACCCGCCCGGCTCGTGCTGGCTCCTGCCTACTGCCCACTTGATCAAACCACGATCCACGGCCACTGATCCGATGAAATACCTCTGGCACGCCTTCTTCGCCCGGCCGGACATCCCGCTGTTGCGACTGCCATGGAACGCCTTCGCGATGGTGACCGCAGCGGTCGCAGGATTCTGGGATCCTGCGATCTGGGGCGTCGCGACTGCGGGCGAGCTCGTGTACCTCTTCACGATGGCCTCGAACCCCGGTTTCCAGAACTTCATCGACGAACGCAAAACCGGCGAGCTGCGCTCCGACACGGACGATGCGCGGAAGGAATTGCTTTCACGAGTCGGGGGTGCATCACGCCAGCGGTACGTGAAGCTCGAGGAGAAGCGTCAACGTCTCGACGCGCTGTACAAGGACACCGATCGCGACGATCTTCTCGCGGACAGCAACCGCGAGGCGGTGCGGAAGCTGACGTGGCTCTACCTGAGTCTCCTCGTCGCCCAGCGCAACCTCATCATCGCGCCCTCGACGGACGAGCGCGATCTGCAGAGCCAGATCAAGGCGTGCGAGCGGGCGCTCGTCAATCCACCCTCTTCCGCGGCACAGGCCTCCACCGAAGCAACGCTGCGACTGCTCCGCGAGCGCATGGGCAACATTCAGCACAAGTCGGTCTCCCTCGCGGAGATCGATGCGGACCTCGCGCGCATCGAGACGCAGTTCGACTTCGCCCTCGAGGAGGCCACCCTGCGCGGCCGGCCGGTGGCGATCTCCGCAAACGTGGAGCTGACGTCCAGACTGCTGGCCAATCTCGACGAGTCTTCGAGTCTTCAAGCCGACCAGTCTTCGAGCGGCCGGCTCACCGAGTAGCTCCTCGAGGACTTGGTCACTCGAAGACTTGACGACTCGAAGACTTGAAGACTCTCATACACGCATGAACCTCCCTCCCTTCGCCGAGAAACTCGTCACGCTCTACCAGAGCCACGCGGCGAACCAGTTCCTGCTGTACGGGAACGTCAACGACCGCCTGCTTCTCGACGGGCGCCTCGGCTCGCTCTACGAGTTCCTCACCCGCGTGGTGCTGCCTCGCTTCGACGTGGTCCTCAGCTACGACCTCGGCAACGGGGTGCGCATCGAGAAGGGCGGCGAGATCGTGCAGAAGTGGCCGGGCTACCGGGACCTGCCGGAACTGCCCCGCGCGCCTCGTCAGGCGACGGAGTGGCTGACCCGCTTCTTCCGCTACTCCGCGAACCTGGCCCGCCTCGGTCAGGACTCCTTCCAGATCGGCTTCGTGTTGAAGGCGGCGCATCTCGTTGCGCCAGCGCTGCCAGGAGCGCTCAACTACGACCTGAGCGCACTGGCCCTGCTGATGCGCGACTGGGCAGCGGACGATGCCCTGACGCGGCACGCTCTGGCGACTTTCCTCATCACTGAGAACCTCAACGATCTCCATCCGCTACTCGTCAACCACCCCCGCGCCGCGGCCATCGAGGTGCCGCTGCCCTCCACGGCTGAGCTGCGTGATGCGATCGCAGTGCTGGCCAAGGACCACGCGACGACGCTGGCAGAGTTCGCACCCACTTACGAAACGCTCGCGCACCAACTCACCGGCTCGACGCTCACCTCCGTCGAGAGCCTGCTCCTCGTCAAGACCCACGCGAAAGAAGTCCTGCACGCGACCGACCTCGTGGCCATGCGCAAAGAGCTCGTCGAGAAGGACTCGGCCGGCCTCATCGAGTTCATCGAGTCGAAACGTACGCTCGACGACATCCACGCGCAGGAAAAACTGAAGGCCTGGCTCCGTCAGGATATGAAGCTGTGGCACATGAACGACCTTCAGGCCATCCCCATGGGCTACCTGCTCTGCGGTCCGGTCGGCACAGGGAAGACCTACCTTGTCGAGTGCCTCGCCGGCGAAGCGGGAGTGCCCGTCGTCCGTCTCAAGAACTTTCGCGACAAGTGGGTGGGCAGCACCGAAGGGAACCTCGAAAAGATCTTCCGTCTGCTGAAGGGGCTGGGACGTTGCTTCGTCTTCATCGACGAAGCCGACCAGGCGCTCGGGAAGCGGGACGCGGGCACGGGAGACTCCGGTCTCTCCGGCCGCATCTACGGCATGTTCGCCGAGCAGATGAGCAACCCGGCCAATCGGGGCCGCATCGTCTGGATCCTGGCATCGAGCCGTCCTGACCTCATCGAGGTCGATCTGAAACGGCCCGGTCGCGTAGACGTGAAGATCCCGATCTTTCCCACGACCACCGCCGCCGAAGGGTTTGCCCTGATCCGCGCTCTGGCGAAGCGGCGCGGTGTCGAGCTCCAGGAAAGCGACTTCGCCGCGCTCGAGCCGCTGATTCCCACGCTGCTCACTCCCGGCGCCGCTGAGGCGATTGCCGTGAAGATCTACAGATCCATCCGCACGGAAGGCCTCAGCGGTGTGGATGCTTTGAGGGACATTCTGGACGGCTATCAGAATCCCGTCCCTCCGGACGTCATGGAGTTTCAGATCGGGCTGGCCGCGCGCGAAGCCAGTGATGGCGACTTCGTGCCCGAGCTGTTCCGCCACCATCGAGCCTAGGCCGGCACGAGCTAGGCGGCGGAAGTCGCAGATCGTTCGATGCTAGGGCTTGGTTGTCATCCCGACCCCTTCGGCTTCGCTCAGGGCAGGCTCCGGGAGGGACCTGGGGCTCGGGTGGAGGCGAATTGCCGCGTGCCTCGGAGGAGGGTCCGCACACCAACTGACCATGGACGTGCAGCCCGAGGCCTCGAAAAGCCGATCATCTGCCCACTCATCGTCAGCGGTGGTCTGGCGTCGCTCCGAGGCCCGGGGCAATTCGCCTCCACCCGAGCCCCAGGTCCCTCCCGGAGCCTGCCCTGAGCGAAGCCGAAGGGGTCGGGATGACAACCAGGCCACCAAGGCCGGCACGGCCGGCAGCGCTGGTTGGCCACGCCTCCGGCAGACGTATCGTCCGAGGCAGGTTCTGACCGCGCAGCTCTTCGCTCATCAGACATCGCCATCATCGGACATAGAATCCCTGCATGTCGCTCCTTTCCAACCACCATCTCGCGACGACACCGCCCCGCCTGGAAGGCAAAGAGGTCCTGACCGGACCGGACCCCGCGATCGCGAAGGTCAAAGGTGTGATGTTCGGCGGCCGCAAGCAGTTCCTTCTGACCACCCTGGGCGAGGAAGGCTTCGCGGCCTTTCTCAGCAAGCTCACGCCACGAACGCGGGGGTATACGAAGACCCCCATGGCGTCGAGCTGGTGCGAGTTCGAGTCGCTCATCGAGCTCGACCGCGCCATCCACAACGAGCTCAAAGCCACGCATCCGAACGTGCTCGCACTGATCGGTGCGGCCTCCGCGGAGCTGGGGATCGGCAAGCTCTATCGCTCACTCGATTCGGAAGAGCTGGAGCGCTTCCTCGGGGACAACGCCCTCTTTCACGACCAATATCAAAAGTTCGGCAGCGTTCAGTTCGAGAAGACCGCAGCCGGCGCGCGAATGATCTATACGAACTACCCCTGCTACAGCCCCGTTTACTGCGCGAGCGCGATCGGATTCTTCATGGAATCCATCCTCCGCCACGGGAGCACCGACCCGAAGGTGACGGAGACCCGGTGCCAGTGCCATGGCGACAAGACCTGCACGTTCGAGATGACCTGGAGATGAGAAAGCACTGATGGCGGACGAAACCAAGACGGACGCGGGATCGGTTCCCGCTCACGACGAGCGCGCGATCGCGAAGCGTTATGGCCTCCATGCACGGCCTGCCTTACAATCTGCCGCCATGGCCCGCTATCTTCAGAGAATCTCGCTGCAGCCATACACAGACTCGGCGATCTGGACGGGCTGGAACCTCGAAGGTCGCAGTGGCGAGATCGAGGGGCTGGTCCTCGCTGACGGACTGTCGGACTCGGCCATCGCGGCGAAGTATGGCGTCACCGACTTTCAGACGATTCCGGTCGAGTATCTCCAAGCCGGCGAGTTCCGTCCCAAGTCGCAGGGATGACGCCGTTCGAGCTGACGCTTCTGGGACTCGCCACCGCGACGATCGTCACCGTCTTCGTCTCCGAACTGATTCGAGCGCGCGGCGGATTGGCTAAACTGCCGCCGTCGATGCTCCTGTTCCTGCGCATCACCCTCGGAATCGTCTTCGCCATCCTCGGGGTGATCGGCGCTCTCCTGCCCATCATGCAGGGATGGCTGTTCTTCCTGCTGGCCATTCTCGTGTTGTTTCCAAAGAGCCGCTTCGCCATCAAGTCGCTCGACAAGGTCGAGAAGCGAATGCCGCGAATGGTGTCGCGCCTGCGGCGCTGGGGAATCGGGGTACCGCAATGACCAAGGAATACGACCGCGCCTACTTCGACCGCTGGTATCGCAATCAGTCCACCCGTGTGAACTCCAATCTGGAGGTGCGGCTGAAGGTGTCTCTCGCAGTCGCGTCCGCGGAGTACTTTCTGCGCCGGCCCATCCACACGGTGCTCGATGTCGGGTGCGGCGAAGGTGCGTGGCTCCCTCACCTCCGCGCGCTCCGCCCCAAAATCCAGTACCTCGGCCTCGACTCTTCCGACTATGTCGTGCGCCGGTTCGGGACCACTCGCAACATTCGCCAGGCCTCCTTCACCGACCTGCCGGCGCTCCGCCTCGGCGTGTACGACCTCGTGATCTGCTCCGATGTGATGCACTACGTCCCCGAGGACGACCTGCGAGCCGGCGTGACCGCCATCGCGAACGCGATGGACGGCATTGCCTATCTGGAAGTGCTCACCAAGGAAGACGACATCATGGGCGACCTGGAAGGCTTCATCCGCCGCCCCTCGTCGTTTTACCGCACGCTTTTCAAGAAAGCGGACATGACCTTCATCGGTCCGTACTGCTGGCTCGCCCCACCATTCAAGAACGCGGTCGCCGAGCTGGAAACCGCGAAATAGCGTGCTGCCTGCGAGACGTCGAACCGCGGCGTCAGCATGGCGCCCGTGTGCGCGGCGTGCCGCCAGACCAGCGACGCAGGCGATGCGGTGGTATCGTCGAGGACCAGCGACGAAGCAAGCAGGCCTTCAGCGTGCTGCAGCACGCTTGGCTATTGCGACACACCACACTAGGAGAGGCGGCAAGAGCGTGGCAATCAGCGGTCTCGTGATCGCTTCCTGCTATAATCCTGGCATGCGCAAGCTCCTGCTCCTCCTCGCCGTCCTCCTGGTCGCCCTCACGTCGTTCGCCGGCGACGTCAAGCCCACCGGTGCCCTGACGAAGGTCGAGCCGAAGACCGTCTGCATGATCAACGAGAAGGCGATGGGCAAGGATCAGATCCCGGTCGAGGTGGAGGGGAAGACCTACTACGGCTGCTGCGAGATGTGCAAGACGGCGCTCGCGGAGAACGCCTCCAAGCGTGTGGCACTCGATCCTTTCAGCGGCAAGCAGGTCGACAAGGCCAGGGCCGTGATCGCCTCGCAGCAGGACGGCCGCGTCTTCTATTTCGAGAACGACGCGAACCTGGCCAAGCACAACGCGCAGTTCAAGAGGTGATGCGCCCGGCGCTGCTCGCGGTTGCGGCGCTCCTCCTCGGAGGAGCGGCACAGCCTGCGACCGCTGCGCCGGATTTCTCGAAGTCGGCCATCACTGCGTCAGATGGTGTCCGGCAATAGTTTCGTGTACGGCCCGATCACGAACAATCGGACGAACGACGGGAACCTCACATTCGCCCCGAAGTACTGAGCGCGCTAGCTAGTGTGGTGGGGGGGATAAAAAAAAA
>JANMSA010000978.1:0-6312 GCA_031388865.1 Acidobacteriota bacterium
CTCCCCTTCGAGAGCCTTCTCCCCCGGCGGGGGGAGAAGGTGCCGAAGGCGGATGAGGGGGCGGCATTTCGGCAGAATCACCTGGTCGTGGCTCCGCGGCGCTGTGTCTCGGTGGTGAATCCCCAGGCGACGCTGCCGAAAGGACAAGGCGACACTGCTGAAGTCCATGCTCAAGGACGCGTCGATCGGCGCGTTCAATCATGTGATCTCCGCGATTCCATGCTCCACCAGTAACCAGTAGCCAGTAACGATCAACCAGCCACGCCCAGAGGGAAGACGAACCCGGCAACCCCTGTTGGACCGCTCTCATGACAGTTGCCGCACAGGAAAAGTCCGTTCGCCGGGTGGGGATGATCTCCCTCGGCTGCCCGAAGAATCTCGTCGACGCCGAGATCATGCTCGGGCAGCTGCAGGCGGATGCGGACGTGGAGATCACGAACGACCTCGAAGAGGCGGACGTGGTCATCGTCAATACGTGCGGCTTCATCGACGCGGCCAAACAGGAGTCGATCGACACGATCCTCGAGGTTGCGGCGAAGAAGGGTCAGGGACTGCAGCGGCTGATCGTCACCGGCTGCATGGTGCAGAAGTACCGCACGGACCTGCAGGAATCGATTCCCGAAATCGATGCCTTCGTGGGGCTGGACCACCTCGAGAGCATCACCGAGGCGGTGACGGGGATCATCGGCGACGACCTGGCGCCTGTACGGCGGAAGATGTCCAAGCGCCTTTACGAGGATCTGCCGCGCGTGCTGACCCAAGGCACCGCGCACGCGTACCTGAAAGTGAGCGAAGGCTGCTCCAATCCGTGCACGTTCTGCGCGATTCCGCAGATGCGCGGCAAGTTCCGTTCGCGCGGCATCGAGTCGCTCGTGCGCGAGGCGCAGTCGCTGCAGCAGGCGGGCGTGAAAGAGTTGAACCTCGTCGCCCAGGACACCACCCGCTACGGACAGGATATCGGCCTGGAGCATGGCCTGACGCAGCTCATGCAGACGTTGCTGGCGGAGACCGATTTCCGCTGGATCCGCTTCCTGTACGCGTATCCCGGCTCCATCGACTGGACGCTGTTCGAGCTGATGGGAAGGGAGCCGCGTTTCGCGTCCTACGTGGACATCCCGCTCCAGCACGTCACCGCGAACGTGCTCGGGAAGATGCGCCGTCCTGGCTCGCCGAAGGAGTACCGGGAGATGGTCACGCGCATGCGCGACCTCGTTCCCGACATGACCTTGCGCACGACGTTCATCACCGGCCACCCCGGCGAAACGCCGAAGGACTTCGGCGAGCTGTACGAGTTCGTGGAGTGGGCGCAGTTCGACAACATGGGCGCGTTCGTCTATTCGGCCGAGGACTCCACGATCGCGGCCCGGATGCCGGATACCCCCACGCGCAAGACGGCCGAGCGCCGCCGGGCGAAGCTCATGGAGCTGCAGCAGACGATTGCCCTCTCACGCAACGAGACACGCGTGGGACGAACGTTCGATGCGCTCATCATCGGCGCCTGCGACGAGACCGAGCACCTTCTGGAAGGGCGCATCATCGGCCAGGCGCCAGAGATCGACGGCCGCCTCCTGATCAACGACGGCATCGACCTCCTCCCGGGCGAGCTACCCGCGTTTGCACGCGTGGAGATCACGGACGCTCATCCTTACGACCTCGTAGGCAGCGTCGTCGCGTAGACGATCGCATTTCGGGCCGCGTTTCATCGGGACGGCCAGGCCGCAGGCGTCGTGAACTTCTCACGCGACGAGGCTCGTCGCCGCCGCAACAACGCGGCTAGTTCAGCGAACCGGTACGCGACGCTTCAGCTCCTCAGCGAAGTTCAGCACGAAGTTGAACTCTGTGGCTGTCCTGCGGCCGTCGCTGAGGATCAGACCGATGCGGCCGTCGGGGCCGATGTCGTACTCCGCGTCGTAGTCCCCTTCGACGATGACTCGCGGCTTGCCTGCGCGCGGGCGTGGCATGAGCTCCATCGGTGCGATCAGAACTTTGTTCTCATCCCTATAAACGATTCCGCGTCCGTCGGGCATCCAGCGTGGCATGGCACCGCCGTCGGTTGAGACCTGCCATTTGCCGCCCGGTTTCGGGTACGCGGTGATGTAAACCTCAAACTCGCCGGATTCATCCGACGAGTACGCGAGCCAGCGGCCGTCCGGGGAGATGGCAGGCGTGATCTCATTGAACTGTGTTGTCAGCAAAGGCTGCGCTTTCTTCGTGGTCAGAGACATCATCCAGAGGTCGCCGCCGCGGCCCGTCTCAACGTACAACACATCGCGGCCGTCGGGGGTGAGCGCCAAATGTCCCTGATTCGTTTTCGAATGAGTGAGCCGCTCTTCCGCTCCGCTGCCGTCCATTGGCCGGGTGAACAGGTTGTAGGGGCCGAAGCGGCTGGAAGGCCAGACTACGCGGGAGCCGTCGCGCGTGATCACTCCCTCGCTGTCGTCGCCACCGTGGGAGACCCTGGTCAGCGTGTCGCGCTCGAAATCGAGACTCCACATGTCATAGGTAGAGCTCTCGATCGTCACCACAGCGGAGCGGGCATCCGCCGCGAGCGAGAGGCTGCCGTAGAGACGTTTCGTTGCGACGATCGGTTCCTGGCGTCCTGCCTGGTCAGTCCATACGAGCTTCGAAAGCGGCTCGCTGTCGCCACCCGTAGCGTAGATGAGGTGACCTGCCGCCGAGATGGCGAACTGCGCTTCGCCGTCGGCGCTGCCATGAGAAACGCCCGGGATGAACGCTACGGCGTTCGACCCCGTCTCCAGGGTCTCGGCGTCGAAGGTCACAGCCATGAGGTTGCCGCCACGCATGAACAAGAGATGCCCTGTGGGCGAGTAACGCGCGAAGGAGCCGTTCTGCAGGATGACCCTGGAAGCACCGTCCGTCAGAGAAAAGGCGACGATGGAGGCGCTGTCCCAGGAGCCCACGTTCCAGACTGTGGTCAATAGAGTCTTGCCATTCGGAAGCATCTCCGGCCAGGTGATCGCCCGTAGCTGTTTGGCAGGGTCCGCTTTCGCCACCAGACTCGACTCGCCGCCATTGGCCGGGATTGCCCAGACCCCGCCTGCAAATCCGCGCGTGGCGTAGATCGTGTCGCCAAACCAGCTCAGCCCCAACCCGCCGATGGAATCGACCAGCTTGACGCGTGTGCCGCCCTCGCGAGGGATCTTGTAGATCGCTCGCTCCCCATTGAAAGCCAGCCACCTCCCGTCAGGGGAGAAGGCTGCGTTGTAGGCGCCCTCGGTCCCAGGCACCGGGACGGCGGCGAAGCTGCCAATGGCGCGGATGTAGAGGCGTTCCTTCGTTCCATCCAGCCCGCGGTAGGCGAAGGTGGTCCCGTCCGGCGAAATGGCCAGAGCGCTGTTTGCGAGGAGCAGAGGCGCCGGCGCGGCGTTGATCGCAAAGCGCGCGACGCGTGTGTCCTGCGGTTGGCCACGGGTCAGCAGCCAGGTGAGCAGCGCACCGCCGATGAGCGCCGCCGTGACGAACGCCACGGTTCGCAGGAGCGCCGCCCGCGAACGTTTGCGTGCACCGGGTCCGATGGTCTCGCTGCTGCTCGCGCCGATCCAGCGCAGCTCGGCCGCCACATCGTGTGCGCTCTGCCAGCGCTCATCCGGATCCTTGGCCATGCACATCTTGACGACGCGCTCGAGCGCCGGCGGGGCGAGCGGCAGAATCGAGGAGATCGACGGTGGGTCGCGATCGAGGATGGATGCGATGAGACTGGCGCGCGTCTTCGCATCGAACGCGCGCTTGCCCGTAGTCATCTCGTACAACAGCACGCCGAAGGCGAATAGATCGGTGCGTGCGTCGGCTTCGCGTCCCTCGATCTGCTCGGGGGCCATGTACTGGAACGTCCCCACAATCGTCCCTTCCTCGGTGAGCGGCTTCTGGTGGGGCGTCTGATTCGACATGGTCGCGGTCGCGGCGTGAGGATCGCTCTGGGCGAACGGTGTCGCAGGGGACATCTTCGCCAGACCGAAATCGAGCAGCTTCGCACCGCTCTTGGTGAGGACCACGTTGCCCGGCTTGAGGTCACGATGGATGATGCTGGCGCGATGCGCTTTCTCGAGCGCCTCGGCGATCTGCATTCCATAGCGAAGGACCTGATCCACCGGCAGCGGCCCGCGCGCAAGCCGTTCCGCGAGAGACTCGCCTTCGAGATACTCCATGACAAGGTAGTCGACGCCGTCCTGCGAGCCGACGTCGTAGAGCGTGCAGATGTGAGGATGATTCAGCGATGAGATGGCGCGCGCCTCGCGCTCGAATCGCTCGCGGAAGCGCGGGTCGCTGGAGAGGGCCGGCGGCAACACCTTGATGGCCACGATACGGTCGAGTCTCGCATCGCGCGCGCGGTAGACCTCACCCATCCCCCCCGCGCCCAGTTGGCCGGTCACCTCGTAAGGTCCCAATCGCGATCCGGTGGTGACGGTCATCGGCTGCTCGTCTCCGTCCAGTTCTGCACCATCACGATCGGTGAGACTGGAACGTCGCCTTCGCGGAGAGCGACGAGGGCTCGTTGCCCGTCGGGAGCGATGGTGCCGGCCAGGACTCGCGCGTCCCACGGTTGCGACGCGCTGAACGCCTCGAGCGCCCGAGCCGGACCGGCCTGGAACTCAGGCGTGGTGGACACCGCGCTGACCCAGAGCTTCGACCCCGAGCCGCCGAAAAGGAGTTCCCGTCCATCAGAGGTCCACCTCGGACCGTCGCCGCCGCTTGTGGAAACCTGCAGTTTCTGTCCGGGCCCGGGGTAGGGCGCGACGTACACCTCCATCTGTCCCGATTCGTTCGAAGCGAACGCGACCCAGCGTCCATCCGGGGAGAATGCGGGGCGCACCTCAGTGGCTGGCGTGTTTGCGAAGGCGGCAGGACGGCCGGGACCCGTTGCCGGCAGCACGTAGATGTCCCTCCGGGACTGTTCGTCATACCGCTCGATCAGCAGGGCTCGTCCGTCCGGTGACCACGTCGCCGGGCGTTCTCCCGTGCCGGGGATCCGCGACAATACGCGCTCGCTGTTCGGGTGCTGTGGATTGAGCACGTAGACATCATCGTCAACGGTGCGGTCGGATGCGAACGCGATGGTCTTGCCGTCGGGGGACCACACCGCCCCGTGTTCGTTGAGACGGTGCGAGGTGATGCGCACCCGCGTGCGGCGTTTCAGGTCGACCAGGAACAGGTCGGAAGGTTCCCCTTCGCTGACCACCGCCTGCGTGCCGTCCGGAGAGAGCGCCATGTCCGCCACGGGGCCGGCGACCAGTAGGGCATCGCTGAGCCGTGCAGACTTGCGATCGACCCAGTGCAGAGTGGTCCTGACATCGGCATTGGCGGTCTGATAGACCAGCGTGCCGTCGTCTGCGGCCGCGAAACTCGCGCGCAGATAGCCGTGATCGTAGTTCACGTTCTCTGCAATTGCGCGAGGCTCGCCGCTCAACTCCAGCTTCTCTGTGTCGAAGCGCTGCGCGAGCAGAAAGCGGTCGCGGACGAAGATCAGGTGGCCGGCCGAGTAGACGACGTTCGAGCGGGCATGAAGGAGCAGCTTCCGGTCGGGCGAGTCGAGCGACGCGAGATACACCGAGTTGCGGTCGCTGTTCTCCTCGGCGAGGTGGCTGCCGGCCAGGTAGAGAAAGTGCCGCCCGTCCGGGAGAAAGGTCGCCCAGCGGTGCGTCGTTTCCTGCGCGGCCTCGTCGATCCTGGTGATGGCCTTGGGCTTCCCACCTCTGGCTGGCACACGGTGGATGGGCAGGCGCCAGTGCGGCTCGAAGATGATGTCGCCCTGGTCGTTCCAGCTGCCGGAGCGCCCGGAAGGAGCGTCGCACAGATCCGTTGCCGGCCCGCCGCTGATCTCGATTCGCTTCAGCTTTCCACCCGCGAAGAACGCGACGCTGCGGCTGTCGGGAGACCAGAACGGGAAATCAGCATCCTCGGTGAACGGGATGGGCCGTGCCGTCAGCTCGGACGTCCGGCGCAGCCACAGTTGCTCTTTTTCGTCCGCGCCTCCCGCGGCGAAGATGATCCACTGCGCGTTGGGCGAGATCGCCAGCGAGCCGCTCGCGTGGCCGGCGGAGAGGAAGTTCGTCTTCTCGGGAGGCATGATCTGGGTGCGAACGACGTCGGCGCGTTTCGTCTCCTGTTTCCTTGTCGACAGAACGCCGGCGGCCACCAGTGCGATGACGGCGAGCGTCCAGGCGAGAGCCTCGCGCCAACGCGCGCGTTCTTTCCGCGGCTCGCCAGTCACCCCTCCCGCCGCGATCCACTTCAGCTCGGCCGCGACGTCGTGAGCGCTCTGCCACCGCTCCTCCGGATCCTTGGCCATGCACA
>JANMSA010001039.1:0-3531 GCA_031388865.1 Acidobacteriota bacterium
CTTCAGAAGGTGCGTGTTCTGGATTCTGGCGACACGGCGTTCCTCGAGGGTGAGCACGTTGACAAGCAGCATTTCCGCGACGCCAACGAGAAGGCGAAGAAGAAGAAGGAGACGCCAGCCGCGTCTGAGCCGCTCCTGCTCGGCATCACCAAGGCCAGCCTCACGACCCAGTCGTTCATTTCGGCGGCGAGCTTCCAGGAGACGACGCGTGTTCTGACCGACGCCGCGATCCGCGGCGCGCGGGACGAGTTGCTAGGCCTCAAGGAGAACATCATCATCGGTCACCTCATCCCGGCCGGTACGGGTATGTACCGCTATCAGGAAGTGGAGATCGAGGGCGCGCCAGTGCCGGCGATGCCGGAGCTTCCGCCCGAGCCCACGATCGCCGAGATCCTGGCGGCGGACTCGGAAACGGATTTCGCGCTGCCTGAGGCCGTGGCCGTTCCGGAAGAGATTTAACGCAGCACGACTTGGGTTGGGCGGTGAGCTACAGCAATGGCCCGGTGACAGGCTGGCGCCGCACTGGTGCATGCACGTAGGTTGATAGTCGTAGGGCGTGCCCACGGGCGCGCTCGAAGAAGAATCTGAGGTACGCGTGAGAATCAAGCTCCCGCCAGTTGCCGTAGGAAGACGCGCCGGCAGAGTGTACGCAGTGGCAGCGCTGGTTGCTGTGACGCATTGGGGCGTCGGCGCCAGCGCCGCTCACGCGCAGGGACCGCCGATCGCGGGAGTCGTCGTGGACTCGGCTGGGCTTCCAATCTCCGGAGCCGAGGTCGGAATTGATGGCTCTGGCGTCGCCGCGCGCACGAACGACCGTGGCGAGTTTCGACTGCCCAGCTCGCCGCTCGCACGTTTCACCCTACGCGCGCGCCGCCTGGGGTTTGCGTCCGCTTCTCTCCAGATAACCGCGCCAGCCGCGCATCTGGCTTCCATAAGGTTGAGGATGCTGCCCGTTGCCCAATTGCTTCCGTCCATTAGCATCGTGCCTGACCGGATTACGTACACGGGTCGGCTGGCGGAGTATTACACCCGTCTCGAGCGCCGCTCAGCGGGTGTCTTCATAACCCGGAACGAGATCGAGCGCAGCAATGCGAGGAACCTGAGCTTCCTGCTGGAGAAGGTTCCGGGCGTGCAGCTTAGTCGTGGCCGCGTCGGCTCTACCGTGATGCGCGTGCGGGGCCGCAGATGTCGCCCCCTGGTATTCATCGATGATGTCGCAATGCCTTCGGCGGATGTGGACATCAACAGCTTCCCTCCGAACAGCCTCCATGGAATAGAGATCTATTTTGGGCTGGCGACGGCACCGGCCCGTTACATCGGCCTGCGCGATGGTGCGACGTGCGGCACATTGCTCCTGTGGTCGCGGGGCCCGGACACCGAATTCGCGCCTGAGGATCTCACGACCGCCGGGGAGTTGGAGAAAATCGTTAGCGGCTTGGGAGTGTTCACGGCTGAAAACGTGGATTCGGCAGCAAAACCGGACAGCGGTCGGGTATTCCGAGTGCCTTATCCGCCGCCTCTTTTCGCGGAGCGAGTACGCGGCCGGGTTGTGGCGGAGTTCGTCGTGACGCCGGAGGGTCGCGTCCAGCCGCATACCATAGGGATCGTCTCGTCGACACATCCCTTGTTTTCCCGCGCAGTTCGAGCAACACTGCAGGTGGCGGCCTACGTCCCAGCGACCAAATCGGGCCGCAACGTTTCCCAGCTGGTGCATCAGTCCTTCGATTTCGACCCGCGGGGCGCGCGCGGGGGGCGCAAATGAAAAGTGTCGGATGGGAAGGGGTGTCGTTCGACTCGCTCTTGCGCCCCGGCGCGCCGCGACTTACCCTTTGGACGAACACACGGAGGGTCCGCTAACACCAGGTTAGCAGACCGCCGTATTTTTTTCCCAGGGCTTGGAACCGACTTAAGCCCGGCCGACGGCAGTCGCATGAATGCTGCGGTATCAGCGTCGGCGCCTAGGGAGGCGGCCATCTAGCGAGCTTGAGTAACGACAGCATGGGAGCACAGTCGCTCCAAAACCACCCTACACGCTGTGAGACTCACAATGAAGAAATTTGTTAACCTGTCAAGGCTGACATGCCTCGGTTTGTCGCTCCTGTTCGCCGCCGGCGCACAGGCGCAGGCGCAAAACGCTGTCATCACGGGCCGGGTCGCGACCCAAGAAGGGCGTCCGATTCCCCGTGCCAACGTCTACATCACGGAGCTCAATGCTTCCGTCGTTACGAACGAGGCGGGGGAGTATTCCATTGTAATTCCGGCCGCTCGCGCGACCGGTCAGACCGCCACGATCCGGGCGCGAGGCATCGGTCTCACGCCGGAAGCGCGTCAGATCGCGGTAACGAGCGGGCCGATCCGCGTCGATTTTTCCATGGCGAACGACGTCACCCGGCTTTCGGAAGTCGTCGTGACCGGAGTAGCCGAGGGTACGACGCGGGCAAAGCTTCCGTTCACGGTCGCGCGTCTGGATTCCAGTGACATGCCGGCCCCTTCCATGAATCCGTTGACGCAGCTGCAGGGACGCGTCGCCGGAGTGAGCGTGGTGAGCACGTCCGGACGCCCGGGTTCGGCTCCGGCTGTTCTTCTCCGCGCTCCCAACTCGATCAACGCAGCGGGCCGCGGTCAGGGTCCAGTGTTCGTCGTCGATGGCGTACTGCTAGCGAGCGGGCTCGACGATATCAACCCCAGTGACATCGAGAGTGTCGAAGTCATCAAGGGCGCAGCCGCTACCTCCTTCTATGGAGCGACGGCTGGCAGCGGTGTTATTCAGATCACCACGAAACGCGGTGCAAGGCTTGGCGAAAATTCGCTTCGCTTCGGGTTCCGCTCTGAGTACGGGCGTAGCGAGATCCCTGGCACGATCCCATTGGCGCAGAATCACATTTGGCGGATGAACGCGGACCAATCGGCGTTCTGCGCTAATACTGCGTGCACCTCGACGTTCAACTGGAACGACGAGGTTCTGTGGATGAACTCCAACACCGGAGCACAGCCGCTGAGGCCACGGGTATCACCCACCCAGGCCGGCACCACCGGCTTTAACACCATTCAGGCGGGTCGGTGGCCGGGAACGACATACAACGCCATCGATCAGGTCGTCGATCCCGGTCCGTTCTTCCAGAGCGATCTGAGCATGACGGGGCGGTATGGCCAGACGAACTTCTTCTCCAGCCTCGGACGCGTCCAGCAGGAAGGGTCGATGATCGGGCTAAACGGATACAAGAGGACCTCCGCCCGGGTCAATGTCGACCAGAGAGTCGGCGACGACCTCACGGTGCAGCTCAGCACGTACTACAGCCGCGCGAACGACGATGGCGCGGGGCAGGAGGGGAATTCGTTCTTCGACCTCACCCGGATGCCTCGGGGAGCAAATCTGCTGATGCTGGATACCGTTCGCGGCGAGTACATCATTCGACCCGACCTCCAGTCGGAAAACGAAAATCCCATCTACGCGCTGGTGTACCAGGATCGCCTGGACCAAAGCGATCGATTCGTAGGCGGTCTCGATGGCAGATATAACCCGGCGGAGTG
>JANMSA010001090.1:0-9979 GCA_031388865.1 Acidobacteriota bacterium
CTCTGTACCGGCGGCGAAGCCACGCTCCATCAGGTGGAAGTCGATCCAGCCCGCTGGACTCTCGACGCCGTACGCGTGGCGCCGACCACCGCGCCTGCGGTCGCCCGCGACAGCGCCGCCACGTTCGCGATCAACGCCAACTTCTTCGATCCCAACCGGAAGCCCCTCGGCGTCATCGTCTCCGGCGGCCGGTGCTCCAGCGGCCGCATCCTGTGAGCTGGCAGTCGATCTTCTACACGACGTCCAAGTTGAAAACGGCGATCACCCTGCCGAAGCAGTGGACTGCCGTACGCGACGACGCCGCGATGGCGGTTCAGGCCGGCCCACGGCTGGTCGCCGAGGGCCGCGCCACCGGCGCCACGCGCGGCACCCCGTCTCTGCGCAGCGGCGTCTGCCTCACCTCGGATGACCGTGTGGTCTTCTTCGTCACGACCATGCGACGGCTGTACGACGTGGACGAAATGACGGAGCTCGCCGCCCGCAGCGAAGACCAGGGTGGCCTCGGCTGCCGCGACGCCATGCTCTTCGACGGCGGTCCGTCCGCCCAGATGTACCTGGCGGGCGCCGGCATCAGCATCGAAGGCGATCGCGTTCCGGTCTTCGTCATCGCCCGCCCGCGCGACCAGGCTGACGGCCGTTGAGACGCAGTGATGGCGGGTGCGCCCGTCCCGCGATCGCTGGCCGCCGTTCCGTCGTCGGCGCCACCGGACCGAGATTCGTAGCGTGGTAAATGAGTGCCACGTTGACGCAGACCTCATCGCCAACACCGCCGGCCCTGGAACGTCGAACGAAATGATGCTGCCGCGGGAGGTGCGAGGATGATGCCGGTGGCGGTTGCACCGGCGCCGACGATCTCCAATGCACTTCACTCGCTGCGCTTCACTCCGGCTGCGACCTCGCCCGATCTGTTACATCGATGCTCAGGCTCAGCACGCCTGAGACCTTCCCATCAAAATCTCGTGCGGGCTGATAGCTCACATCGAACCACCCGTCCTCTGCGAGTCCGTCTCCGTCCCGGTCAAAGCGCACGTGGAGGTCGCGTGCGTGGAACTCCCTGCCATTTTCATAAACGTCGTCGATGATCTTGAAAAGCTCTTTGTCTTCGATGTCGGGCAGCGCCTCTCGAATCGGTTTCCCGTCGACCATGCGTCCGCCGAGGAGTTGGCGGCCGAATGCATTGATGTACTCGATGACGTGTTTCGGACCACGCATGATCGTGATCGCGACCGGAGCTTTCTCGAAGACGTTGCGCAGATAGACGCGCTCCGCTTCGCGACGGATCAGCCACTGGCGATCGGTGACGTCGCGCATGAGGAGGCCTGCACCTCCGTGGCCCGTAGGGACGACCTTGATGTCATGCCAGATGTACTGCGTGGGATAGAACACGGACAGCTCGATCCGCTGCTCGCTCCGAATCGCTTCGAGGACCTGCGGCCACTGGTGCGCGCGCGTGGCGTCGGGAACGATGTCAGTGAACGCCCGACCGATCGCTTCCGCGCGGTTCTGGCGGAGCAGCCGCTCGGCGTTGGCATTCATGAAGCGGATGCGCAGGTCCGCGTCGACCTGCACGTACGCTTCCATGATCGATTCGATGATCAGTTCAGGTGCGAGCAATGCGTCTCCTCTTGTGGCGGCATGACGGCCGGGGAGTGCTAACGCGTCAGCGCACT
Organism: Acidobacteriota bacterium; assembly: GCA_031388865.1. Classification (GTDB taxonomy): domain Bacteria; phylum Acidobacteriota; class Thermoanaerobaculia; order Gp7-AA8; family Gp7-AA8; genus QHVT01. Next base: position 1,671 of record JANMSA010001090.1, read on the forward strand.
CTCCGCTCTCCGTGCGGATCTACCGCCTGCACGACGCGTGCGCGACGAAGTGCCGCTCGTCATTGCGCCTTTTCAACCTCCACCACGTCGTCTTCTCTCTTGCGCTCGATCAGCGTAGACGTTCAGGGTCACTTCGTACTGGCCGTTGGGGAGACGGCGGGTGGTGGCGCTTTGCGTCTCGAGGTCCCAGAGGGTGATGGTTTCGAAAAGGTCCGTGAGGGGCGGCGCTACTCGGCCGTGGTCGGGTCAATGACCGAGACCACTTCCGAGACGCGGTTCGCGGGGAAGCCTCCCTGCTGGGCATGCTCCCGAACCATTTCCTCATTCGGCGCGATGTAGACGCAGTAGATCTTGTCGCCCGTCACGTAACTGTGGAGCCACCGAATCTGCGGTCCCATCTGGCTCAGTACACCGCATGATTTCTGTGAGATGCCCTTGAGCTCTTCCGCAGACAAGCTCCCCGCGCCCGGAATGTCACGCTCGATCACGTACTTCGGCATTGGACCCTCCTTGCGAACGGTTGCCGCAAGCGACGGCGCCGCTGACACAACCTGTGTTGTGGTGCTCAACGGATTGACGCTCACCGGCGATGCTCAATCCTATAACCAACCTCCACTGCCGTCCAACGAGCCACGCGCAGCCTCACAAACTGCACACGCCGCTGAATGGACTCACGACCCTCGAGGCACGAGCTTCTCTTGGCCGAAGGATTTGCGCTCCAAAGGGGGTTCAACGCGGCGAGGTGGCAATCATGAACCGTTCGCTGCTCATCGTCCTCGTTGCAGGCATCACTCTCACGGCACCGCTCCACGCCCAGACCGCGATCACGCCCTCCCGGCACGTTCGAAACGAGGCCGGCGATCTGCGCCAGGAGGAAGACGGACAGGATTCCCAGAAACAGAAGCGGCAGGGAGCGCGGAAGCAGCGCAGCGAGCACCGCGCCCGCCAGAATCCAGTCAGCCACGGATGTGAGCACTTGCGCAGCGAAGATCCGCGGCTTTGGCGCCGGCAGTTCCCAGCGCCGCAATTGCAGTGGCCGGCCGCGGGCCACGAACCACGCGAACGCCACAACCTGCAGGAGCATGACTAAGCCCAGAAGTCGGATCGATGCAAATGGGAAGTCAAACTTCGCCGGGACGGCCGGCGGGTCGAAAAGAAAGAGCAGGCCTCCCAGCAGGTTGAAGCCCAGCCAGTAGGTGACCGTACAGAACACGAAGATCTTCGCAATCTCTGCGGCCCGGACACCCCAGCCGCTGTAGAAGCGGTAGCGCAGCGAAGTGCCCACCACACCCGAGAGACCGAGGTTGTTGTTGATCGCGTAGGCCGTGAAGGAGGCCAGTGCCACTCTTCTGTAGGGCAGCGTGCGGTCGAGATACCGGAACGCAAACATGTCGTAGCCGGTCATGACCAGATAGCCTGCAGCCGCCAGCAGAATCGCCAGCACCAGTTGTCCCGGCGGAAGAGACTTCACGTACAACATGAAGTCGCCCCAGCTGTAGCTCGCCAGCGTGCTCTGGAGCGCCCGGAGCGCCAGAGTGAAGATCGCCACGATCACCACCACTTTCAGCCCTGGCAGCAGGCGCCGCATCCGGTTCATACCGGGGCGACCGAGGGACTGTCCGGCAGCGGCGGAGAGCGGCGGAATGCGTGCATCGGTTGCGGGAGATACCCGGTTGGGTAATCGTCTGCGACGAGACCGTACCCCACCGGCTTCCGGTCGGGAAGGTAGGCCGTGCCGCACAGCCAGTCCCGGAAAGCGAACTTGGTGGCGAAGTTCACGACGATGATCTCCACCGCGTGATGCCAGCGGTGCATCTCCGGCCCGCTGAAGACCCGATGCATCCACCCGGACCGGACGTCGATGTTGGAGTGAATGTACATCCCCCAGACGGCATCGATGGCCACCTTGAAGTACCAGAAGAGGTCCGACCGGAGGCCGGACCGTAGCAGACGCTGGCGCCGGTCGTAAGGAGACCGGCGTTCCAGCGCCCGCTTTCGACCGTTGTGATCGTTCTCGCCGCAGGGTCGATCACGTCCGCGATCTCCGGGCAGGGCGCAGGGGTTCGAACAGCGCCTTGTCCCTGTACCATACGACTCCGTCTTGGGGGAGGACTCCTGACTGTTCCCGTCGTCGCTACTCTCGTATTGGTCGCGCTCATCGCGCTCGCCATCCGCATGTTCTCCCGTCGTGCGGCAGCGGCTCGCACCGCTCACGATGCCCGCCTCAAAGCGATGGGACAGGTCTACCTCGCCGCCGCGCGGAAAAAGAAGGCAGCGGAGGCAGCCGCAGCGGCGAAGGCCGCAGAGGCCCCTCCCCCGGAGACCCCAGGAGCTGCGGCTGTGCGCGAGGAGCGCGAGTGCCCGTTCTGTGCGGAACTGATCCTCCGCAAGGCCCGGGTGTGCAAGCATTGCGGACGCGACGTGATGCCGGCGTAGCCGTTCCCCTCTCGAGGGCTTCTCCGCGCCCTTGTGTCGTTCTCATGTGGACGCGGAGATCTTGCGACATTCTCTCCACAAATCCAGCGTGCGGCTGCCCATCGCACTCCGCGACAGGATGGGAGGCGGGTCCAGAGGCGCGAAGAACACGCGCCGAGCGCGACCAGCTCAGCGCTCGCCGAGCACTTTCTTCAGATCGGCGATGACCTGGTCGTCGTCCCACAGAACGGTGTGGTACTTCCGCACCACGCGCCGCTGGGCGTCGACCAGGTTCAACTCGACGCCGTGCGTATTGATCCAGCCTGCGTTGTAGTTCGCCGGCGCGTTGAGCTCCTCGACGAGGCGCCGGTGCCTCTTCTGATCCAGGCGCAGCGCCACGGCATTCGCACCCAGACGGAAGCCGCGGTCGGTCGCATAGCGGTGGATGCGCTCCGCCGTATCGAACTGAGGCTCGTAGCTGATCGCCACCAGGAGGACCCGATCCGCGATTCCCGCTTCCGCGAGTCGCCGCTGCAGGACTCCGAGGCGGTTGACGGCCATCGAGCACTTCTTCATGTTCTGGCAGCGCGTGTAGAAGAACGTGATCACCGCGGGCTTGTCGAGAAGCTCCCGGACGACCCCGGCCCGCCCGTCATGATCGGTGTACGCGATGTCCATGCTCTCCAGATCTGCGCGATCCGCGGTGGCGATCCACGGACCGGAGAACCGAAGCGGGTCGGCGGCCGGCGCCGCCGGGACGATCTCCAGGAGAAGCGTCATCAGCAGTGCCACTCTCATCGTTCCCTCCTGCGCTGGATGCGTGTCACCGCCTGCCGCGCCGCACTACGGACTCGCGGGTCGGCATCGCCGGTGAGATCCTCGAGCGCGCTCGACACGTCGACGTCCGCCGCGGTGGCGATGAGGCTGAGCGAGCGGATGGCCTCGAGCTGCACGGTCGTGGCCTCGACGGCCGGAAACAGCGGGTCGTAGCGCGCCAGGGAGAACTCCTCGACGCCGAAACGCTCCAGCGTCAGGATCTCCACGAGATACGGTAGGAACGGACGTCCGCGGGGACCGAGCGTGCCGGCCGCATGAGCCGCAGCTCCTACCTCGACGGGCGCTCCGCGCTCGTCGGGGTGAGCGAGCGTATCGAAAAGGATGGGAAACGCCGTCGACGGATAGCCGATGTCGCTCAGCGTCACCACGGCGTACGCCCGCAGCCTCGCAACGAGCGCCTTGTCGCGATCCGCATACAGCTTCGACTGGTGTGCCAGAAGGCCACTCACCGTTTCGGCAGCCGGCGCCGCGTTCGCGCCGAGCGCCCTCAGCGAGTCCAGCGCGGCGGCAACCTCCTCGTGATCGGTGCCGCCGTCCGAGGTCTGCAGAGTCCTCGTGGCCGTACGGAGATCGGCGCGCGCGTCTCCGCCCGCGGTCTGGGCGAGAAGAACCGCGAGGAGGATCGGTACCAGTCGGTTCTTCAACTCACGGGGGACGCTCATAGAACTTCCTGATTTCCGGGAAGGACTCCTTGAGGTGGAGATGGAGCTCTTTCGCGTCGCTGCGGATCTTCGATCCCGCACTCGTGCTCCGCAGTTCGACCTCGGAAGCCAGCTTGTCGACGGCCTGGGCAAAGCGGATCTGATCCGGCGTTGCGACCTCGCCATAGTTCATCCGGCCCGCAAACGCATGCATCGCTGCATGACGCACGTCGCCGTCGTCGCCGGCGTTCTCGAGCAATGGAATGGCGTAGCTCGCGAACTTCTCATCCTCCCGCGCCAGTCCCCGCAGTGCATGCAGACGAACCTCCTCGGCGGTCTCGGCGCTCTTCGCCAGCTCCACGATCCGCGAGCGGCTCTGTGGATCGAGCGCGAGCGCCCTCACTGCCCTCCCCTGCACTTTCGGATCGGCGTGGGTGAGATACGGACGCAGGGCGCCAATGTGATTCGCCGCCCCATCCTGGTCGAGCAGATCGATCGCGTCGTGAAGTGGAATGGGAACGCTGCGCTCGCGACGAAGGCTGTCCGCGAGCAGGTTCACCGCGACCTGGTCGTGGTTTCCGACCAGGGCCCGGAATGCGTAGAGCCGTACCTTGTCGCGCGAGTCTCGGAGTCGTTTTCGGAAAACCGCGGTGATCCTCCTGCGAACGTCCAGCGGTGGCTTGAACGTAATCCTCTTGGTGATCTCCTTGATCAGGTTTGCGTCAAGCTCAGTCCCGCCGTCTGACTGGTCGTCGACGATCTTGAGGATGGGGTCGAAGAACTCCGGCCTGTCGGTGAACGGCAGGCGTCGCAGAGCCTCGTAGCGGATGCTGTCACTCTGGGTTCGGTCGATCCCGATTGCCAGGAGTCCGGGCAGAGTCTTCTCCTCCGGATAGCCCATCTTCGACACGGCATCCAGACGCTCGGCATCACTCCTGTTCCTGTCGAGGAACGTTGCGGTGCGGGTGTCCTTGAGCTCTCTGAGGCTGGGCTGCGCGAGGAGAGGACCGCGGTCGGTCCCCAGAACGATCATCCCGGCGAGAAGGAGGCGAACGGGCCAGCGGGAAATGTGATGCGATCGCATGCGTGCACCTCCTAGTAGGGAACGTCGTCGTAGCAGAAGCCGAGCCCGTCCTGCGGGACGAACCTGCCGAGGTAGTCGATCATGTGGCGCGGCCGTGGAACGGAGGCGGCGGAAGGCCAGACGTTCTTGCGGACGGATGCCGGGAAGGGCGTCGTCGGAATGAGAGGCGTGCTGAGCGGGACGTTCGTGCCGGGTCCGGTGGCCTGATTCGCAGGGCGTTGCGCGCGACCGACTCCGCCCGAGGTGCCGTCCCACGGCCATTGGCCGTCCTCGAGGAACGAGCCTTTGATCCAGTCCACCACGCCCGGGTCGTTGAAGAGCCCGTTGTTGTCGTAGTGCCCCGGGACCGGGAAGGTGAGCGTTCCGCCGACGGGGACGCCGTGACGGTTCTGCGCTCGTTGCCAGTACGCCCACTGCCGGTCGATGTTCGAGTGCAGCAGGTAGAAGAGCGGATCCGCGGCGGAACGGACCGGGTTGGTCACGTGCCCACCGCCGCACGGCCAGCCGTGTGCGCCATCGTGCGCGAGCCGCTCGCACTCACGGCTGAAGGACGTGGAACTCGAGCGCGGGCCGTAGTCGGCGCGGTCGACGAGCGACGGATCGACGGGATGGTCGAGTGGCTTGAAGAAGCCATCCACTGGGGCCAGCGTGTGATCGCTGCCACTGCGTCGCAACTCACCGCTGCTGAACGGCAGGTCGGTGTTCCAGCCGTTCAGCGGATTCGCAGCGGCGAAAATCGGTTCGGCCACTCCGAAGTCCCCGGCGCTCAGGTCGGGTGCGCCCATGAAGTTCGAGGCGAAGATGTTCGGTGCTGCGAAGTCCCAGTCCCAGTAGTGCAGAGCGACGCTGGGGTCGATCTTCTGCAGCTCTCGCTCGACGTCGAGCAACATCACCCGATGCCACGGAAGGAACGAAGGCTGACCGTGCCCCTGATCGTTCGCAATCGATGAAGCCAGACGATGCATCTCCTGAAAGCGAACGTAGTTCGCACCGAGTTGATTGCGGAACTTCCTCCAGGCGAATAGAAAGCGAGCTCGCTCGCTCGGCTGCAGCGTGTTCGCGTTCTTGCGAACTCGCACCATCAACGCCTTCGTGCCGATGGTGACGCCTGCTGCGGTGCCGAGATGCGCCTCGATGATGGTGTCCTTGTTGTTCCTGCTGGGCGACAGATGCCTCCCGGCGATCACGAACGGCACCCACGATCCGTCGCCGGGGAGTGTGAGGGTCAGAGTGTTCAGGGTCGCGGTGGTATTTACCGGCCACGGCGTCGCGTTCGCGGCGAAGAGCACGTCCCCACCTCCGGCAATGCTGCCGGGCGCGTCGTTCGTCAGGACGGCCGTCGTCGCGGCGCCGGGCGTGACCAGACGGGCGCGGCAGAACGTGGGCGCCCAGGTCACGTAGTCGTCGCTGGGGTTATCGCGCGGCGCTGGATCGGCCGCCGTTTCGTTGATCCGGATCTCCACCTCCGGCTGTCCCTGCCGAAGGACGATCGGCTTGCACGGCGTGAACGGCGCCGGCGGCCACAGCGAGCTGCCGGGCGGCAGCGCGGGACCGGTATTGACCACCGTGTTCACCAGCGGTGTTCCCACAGGATCCTCGACGATGAGATCGCCAAAGACTTCGTCGGTGGCTGCATCCATGAGCTCGAGCAGCACATTCGTGTTTGCGGGCAGACGATAGGCGGCGTTGTCGACGTCATTCATGACGAAGGTCGGCGTCTGCCCGAATGGAGTGCCGCCCGAGTGATAGCGGATCCGCAGCTTGCGCCCGAGCGCCACGGACGGATGGAGCGTGATCTTCAGGCAGGCCGCTTCGCCGAACTTGGCGATGTCGGTATTGATCGTCGAGAGGTGGTTGACCTTCCCCCGGTACGCACGCGCGGAGGCGCTGAATTTCGCGTCGCCGTTGTGCTTCCAGTAGCCGTCCTTCGTGTCGTAGTACCAGAAGCGCGCTGAAGGCGTATCCGGGGCGAACCTCTGCATGTTGGGGATGACCGGCAGGGTGACTTCACCGGTCCGGCCGCGACGCAACTGGTACCGCACGTTGCCCGTGACGTCGGTGAACTGCACGAACACCGCACCGTAGGAAACGAGGAACCCTTCCTGCCGCCCATCGTCCGAGCGCACCGCCCAGTTGCCGGGCCCTTCGCCGTTGGCGACATCGAGGGTGGCGATGGCCGCCCGCACCGCTCCCGCTGGCGGACGCCCGCGCTCATCGACCAGCGAGTTCGCAGGCAGCGTGAACGAAGCGGACCCGATCTTCAGACCGGGCCGCTTGTCCTCGAGCGTGATCGCACTCGTCGGGTCAGCGGTCGTGACCTGTGCACGCACGAGACTCCAGCGCTGTTTCTCGAGCGCGCGCCGCGTGATGTGCGATAGATCGGCAAAGTCCGGATGCGAGATGTTCAGGATGTAGTGCGCCCCGACCGGCGCGACCTGCAGACGGAACGATCCGTCGTCGCGGGTGATGGTCTCCTGACCGTTCACCTCGACCCGGGCTCGAGCAACTGGCTTCCCCTCCTTGTCCGTGACGTCGCCGGAGAACAGCGTGCCCGACACCAGATTCTCGTCGGGACGCGGCTGACCCAGGATGGGAAGGGAGACGAGGAAACAAACCGCCATCGTGATCACGGCTGATCTGCATGCCATACCGAATTCCGCCTTTCCATCAGGATAGCGGTCTCGGCCTTGGATTGGTACCACCAATGACGGTGGCCTGCAGGCGGTGTGGACAGCGTGACGCCATCGCCACGTTCGATCAGTAGCTCATTCGGCCGAATGAAGGCATCAGTTTCGGCGGGGGACATGCGCCGGGCGAGCCTGGGCGCCAGCGCGAGCACCAGCGCCAATCTCCGCCGGCGTCACCGGATGAGTGATGGCTCGCACAACCGCTCGTCTCCATGGTGCACCACCATGTTTGTTTTCCAACCTCCGAGCAGCCTGCATGCGCTTCCTGCGCGGCTCGACTCATCACACTGACCGGAAACATCGTCGCAACGAAGATCGAAGCGCCTCGGCATTCAAGGAGAGCAGGTGGATGCACGTCCGGAGATTCACCGTCAGCTCGAGCATCAGCATCGCCGTCCTCGCCCTCGGTGTCGCCGGGACCGCCCACGCGCAAGTGGCGCAGTGCCTCACTTTCCAGCCATCGATCCGTGCGGTGGGAACGATGCCGCGTGCCGTGGCCCTCGGCGACTTCGACGGCGACCGGAGCGAGCGATCTCGCCGTCGCGAACAGTGGCACGAGTGACGTCTCCATTCTGCTCCGGCACGGGGACGGGCACCTTTGGCGCCGCCACGAACGTTGCGGTGGGAACGAGTCCGTTCTCCGTC
>JANMSA010000845.1:0-2437 GCA_031388865.1 Acidobacteriota bacterium
TCGGTCGTGTCCATCGATCGTCGTACGGCGTCCCCGACGACTCGGCCTCACGTCGGATGGCTCCGCCGGTTTCACTCGAGTCTAAACTCCGCGAGCGAGCCGCCGAAAAGGTCAAGGAACTCTTGGGCTTGCAATCCCCGAAAAATCTGCTTGAAGTGTTTCAGCTTCCGCAGCCAAACCTCAGAGAGCTTCGGATCCCAGCACTTGATGCTGCATTCATAAACATTGAAGCGTAGTCGCGCGAAGGCCTCGATGCGAATCTCTCCCTCACAGTGTCACCGTCACCGACACTTCTACGGGTTGGTGTTCGCGATGCCCGAGCGGGCGTATGATGCATTCGCGCTTGGAAGTGTCAGTGGCAGTGTCGGCGCCAGAAACGACACGGCGTGACATGAGTGGCGCGAACTTAGCCGAGATTTGCGCCGCGATGTCCGCTTTCGTTCGGCGATCGCGCCGTCTCTTTGCAACAGCCATATGCCCTCTCGAGGTCACCCATGACAGTGCGCCAGGTCGTCACACTCCGTGTCGCGCTGAGCTGCGTCAGGCCATGTCATCCACGTTCTCGCACCGGAGGTGCCCGATGCGTCTCGCGCGAACCGTAGCGCTCGTGCTGGTGTTCTGCCCCCTCGTATCCGACACTCAACCGGGTCGCCGTGCGGCCTCGAGTCCCACGGACGATTCGCTCCCCGGGCGCGTCGTCGACGTCGCGGCCGGCGAGTTCTTCTTCCAGGCCCCCGATTCGATCTCCGCCGGACTGACGACGTTTCGCCTGCGGCAGATCGGGCTCGTGCACCGCCGGGCGAGCGTGGGCGGCGCCGCGCACGACTCCACGACCAACGACCGGGGCGACCAGACCCGCGGGTTCCACATGCTCTGGGTCGTGCGACTCGACACGGGCAAGACCGTGGCGGACTTCTACCGTGCGGTGCAGGCCCGGGAGCCGACCCCGTGGGCACACAACCTGGGCGGTCCGGCCTTCGTCATGCCGCCGAACACGAGCAACGCGACATTCGTTCTCGCGCCCGGCCGCTACGTCCTCACCTGCTTCGTTGGCTCGGCGCGGGAGGACCGCACGCGCTCTCACCTCCTCAACGGGATGTTTCGCGCGCTCACCGTGCAGCCGGCTCGCACGCCGGCCGCACGTGCGCCGACGCCCGAGGTGGTCATGCGAATTTCCGAGAGCGGCACGCTCCATCTCTCCGCGCCGCTCGTGGCCGGACGCCGCATCGTTCGGGTGGAGAACGCCGGGGCCAAGGATTACGAGTTTTCCATCCGACGTGTGTTGCCGGGGCGAACCACGGCCGAAGCGCTCGCCTGGCGACATCGCGACGGGCCCACGACCGCGATGCCGTATGAGCCATGGGGCGGCCTCGCCGATGTGCCGGCTGGGGGATCGCTGATCACCACCATGACCTTCGAAGCCGGCGACTACTTCGTCGGGTTCGCGGACCGCATTCCATTCACCGTCGGGCCCGCGCCGCGCTGAGCGGAATCGACCGCTGCCAACCCTTCCTTCGAGGTTTCTCATGTCTGGTGCTCTCCTGGCTAGCGTTCGCCGACTTCTGCTCGGCCGACTGACAGGCACTGGCTTAATGCTCGTCGGCTGCTCGGCTGCGGCCATCGCGCAGATGCCAGCCGTGGATCCCGCGACTGCCAGCCGGGCGGTGCGTGGCGCCAGGCTGACCGAGCGCATCGCTGCCAACGACAACCGCCGCCGCGCGGGCCGCCTCGAGCAGGGCGTGCTCACGCTCCGCCTCGAGGTGCGCGAGGGTGTGCTTTTCCCGGAGGAGGACGGCGGACCGAGCGTTCCCGCGCTCGCCTTCGCCGAGGTCGGTGCGGCGGCACAGGTGCCCGGACCGCTCGTCCGCGTGTCGCAGGGCACGGAGGTCCGGGTGAGCGTCCACAACCCGTTCCGCGACTCGACGCTCACGGTGTACGGGCTCGGCGCGCACCCCGCCGCGCATGACTCGGGGCTGCGCGTCCCACCGGGCGCCACCCGCGAGGCGCGCTTCTGGGCTAGCACCCCGGGAAGCTACTTCTACTGGGCGACCACCGGGGACCGGCGCATCGAGGACCGTGAATGGTTCGAGAGCCAGCTTTCGGGCGCGCTCATCGTCGACGCGCCTGGCGCACCCGCCGCCGACCGGGTGTTCGTGATCGGCTACTGGTTCCGCCCCGGCGATTCGACCCGCGTGACGCCGGAATCGCGGCCGGACGTGAACACGATGGTGATCAACGGACGGTCGTGGCCGCACACCGAGCGCGTCGCCTACACACAGGGCGACTCCGTGCGCTGGCGGTGGATCAATGCGTCCGGCTCCTCGCACCCCATGCATTTGCACGGCTTCTACTATCACATGGAGAGCCGGGGCGATTGGCGGTCGGAGCGAGTCTACCGCGACGACGAGCGTCCGTTCGTCGTGACGAACCTCATGCT
>JANMSA010001150.1:0-4613 GCA_031388865.1 Acidobacteriota bacterium
CCTCCTTGCGCTTCGCTAACCCTTCACCTCCATCAGGTTGGGTAGAAGACTTTCACTTCCGAGCTGTCGAACATGCTCGGCACACCACCTTCTCCCCTCTGCGGAGGGGAGAAGGCTCTCGATGTTTGTTCTTCCAGGGGATTTCCCCTCGAGAGCCTTCTCCCCCGCGCACGGGGGAGAAGGTGCCGAAGGCGGATGAGGGGGCGCCCTCGAGCAGACGCCAGTCGTGTCATTAGAAGCGATGGAACGGCGCTCGGGCCGGTGAGAACGAGTCGCGCTCGGATCAGGGGATCCTTCGCCGCGCTTCGCCGACTCATGCCCTCAACACCCGAAGACTCGAAGACCCGAAGACCCGAAGACAGGATGGCTACCGCCGGAACACGTTCTTCAGAATGAAGATCGCGTTCGCCGGGCGCTCCGCAAGCCTGCGCATGAGATACGGGTACCACTCGGAGCCGAAGGGGATGTAGACACGCATACCCCAGCCGTCTTTGACCAGCTGCTCCTGCAGGTCGCGGCGGACGCCGTAGAGCATCTGGAACTCGAACGCGGTGGCGGGAATCTTCTTCTCGCGGGCGAAGGCGATCGTCGCTTCGATCATCTTCGGGTCGTGCGTGGCGATGCCGTGATACGTGCCGCTCTCCAGCAGGATCTTCATCAGCTCGACGAAGTTCGCATCGACGTCGGCTTTGGCCTGGAATGCGATCTCTGCCGATTCCTTGTAGGCGCCTTTGCAGAGGCGGATGCGGATCCGCTCCGCGCAGAGCTCGCGCACGTCGCTCTCGCTACGGTGCAGGTACGCCTGGATCACTGCGCCGACATGCCCTTCGTTGCCCGGCTGCCGATGCAGCTCGCGAACGATGTCCAGCGTCTTCTGTGTGTACGGTGAGCCTTCCATGTCCACGCGCACGAAGTTGTCGATCCGCGTCGCATGCGCAACCAGCTCGCCGCAGATGCGTCGGGCCAGGGCCTCGTCGAGGTCGAGGCCCATGTGCGTGAGCTTCATGCTCACGTTCGCGTTCAGCTTGCGCGCGACGAGCGCGTCGAGCATCTGGTGGTAGAGCTCTGCACTGTGGTGCGCCTCGTCGAGGTTGGTGACGTTCTCGCCGAGGTTGTCGACGCTGACGCTCATGCCCTTCTGATTCGTGGCTGCGGTGGCCACGAGTGCCTCCTCCACCGACATCCCGGCCACGAAGCGCCCGGAGAGACGCCGGCCGATGGCGGACCGTTCGGCGACGGAGCGGAGCATGCGACTCTCGGACAACGCGATGAAGAACGCTCGGAACATGAGGTGAGATCAACTCGCCTTGGCGACCGTGATGGCGCAGACGCGGCCGGCCCCCGCGCGCACGAGTGCGGAAGCGCAGGCGCGGAGCGTTTCCCCCGTGGTGCAGATGTCGTCGACGACGAGAATCGATTTTCCTTTCACGAGGGATGAGGCGGCGAATGCGCCGCGGACGTTCGCTGCCCGTTCGCGTTTCGGCAGAGAGGACTGTGTGGCGCGCTCCTGGCGGCGTGTCAGCAGCGTCATATCACAACGGATGCCGGAGCGTCGCGAGAGCGCCCGAGCGAGGAGCTCCGACTGGTTGTACCCCCGCCTCCGCTCTTTCGAGCGGGCCATGGGAACGGGAACGAGCGCGTCGAAAGCGAGGTCTCCACGCTCGCGAAGCGTGTCGTCGAGGAGCGAGGCCAGCGCCTCGTCGAGAAAGTCGTGGCGCTCGAACTTCAGCGCACTCAGCAGTCTCTCCAGCGCGCCACGATACTCACCGTGAGCCTCGCACCACTCCAGCCCCAGCGGGTCGGTGAAACAGCCCAGGCACCGCGTTCCAGCGGCAGACGTGGCTGGGAGCGGCAAGGCGCACGAGACGCATTTCGGCACCTCGATCTTCGGCAGGGACGCCCAGCAGGAGGCGCAACAGGACGCGGTCCGTTTTCTCCATGGCAGCTCCTTCCGGCAGACGACGCACCAGGAGGGCAGAACGATTCGCAGCGCCTCGCGTCCTACTACTGACAACGCGTTGGCGCCAGCCCTGAGTGCAGTGGAAGGGCTGAATCGCACGCGCCATTCTACTCATGCATCTCGAGGAGTGTGACTTTGAAGAACCCAGAAGCCTCCCGTATAGTGCCGGCCATGAAACGGACCCTCTTTCTCGTCGCGCTGATCGTCATCAGCGCACTTCCGGCACTCGCGCAGTCCAACGAGTTCGGCGTCATCGTGGGCGGCAGCCGGCGCTTCATCGACGCGGACGACATCCCTGCAGACGACGACTTCCAGAAGAGCACCTTTACGCTCGGCAACAATTCCGTGGAGCTGTTCTGGTCCATGCCCATCGAAAAGGAGCTCAACCTCCGCTTCAAGGCCGGCCGCCTCAAGACTCAGATCGGCATTCCAACCGAAGTGCCGGATCCGGGGAACGCCGGCAAGAAGCTCCTGAACAGGACGGACGTTGAAGGTGACGTCACCCATCTCGAAACCGACGTGGAGTACACCTTTGATGAGCCGTTCGGATCGAGCGGCCTCTTTGCAGGCCTGGGCTTTTACCGGCTCTCGGCGCCCAGCGAGGAATCCCGCTCCACCTGGGGCGTGCATGCCGGAGTCAATTCCGACTTCCCCATCACGCGCCGCTACGGCGTCATCCTCGAGGCTGCCTACCACTGGACGCATGCTGAGTTCCAGCCCCGCTACCTGACGATCGGCGGGGGGCTGCGGGTGTCGTTCTAAGGAAGCGGGCAGTCCTATGACGTTCACGGCGCTCCCCCAGCAAGTCGGGAACGCGCATTGCTCTCTTGACCGGCGTAGTCGATAAGGAGGCAAGATGGCCCAGGAAAAGAAGAGCGGCAACGGATCCCGTCAGGTCCGGGACGTGATGACGGCGAACCCCACGTGCGTGCGGGAGAGCGACACGCTGCAGGACGTCGCCCGCATCATGAAAGATCAGGACACGGGGGTCGTCCCCGTTCTCGATGGAAAGAAGATCATCGGCATGGTCACCGATCGCGACATCGTCGTGCGCGGACTGGCCGAAGGAAAGAACCTCGAGAACGCCCGGGTGACCGACGTCATGACCACGAGCATCCGCAGCGTCCGCGAAGACTCTTCGGTCGACGACGCCCTCGCACTGATGACCAGCGCCGAGATTCGACGCGTCCCGGTCGTCAACGGTCAGGACGAGATCGTCGGCATTCTGTCTCTCGGCGACATCGCCTCCGAGGGGAATCAGGATGGGAAGGTCGGCAGCACCGTGGAGAAGATCAGCGAGGCTCCGCCCAACAACTGAGCAGCGGGCGGGCGCGGAATGCCGCGCCCGCCCGCTCCCGTTTCCGTTCGCGTGAACCGGCTCCTGATCTCTGCTCTCACGCTCGCCGTCTCCGCTTCCGCCTTCGCGGTCGACATCGATCCACGGATGGATAAGGCCGTCCGCGCCGCGCTGCCGGTTTGCGCGGACGCAAAGGTCAAGTACGAAACGTCGCCCCTGGCAATGCCCACAGGCTTCAAGAGCGTGCTGGTGCAGATCGAGAGCGAGCGGCCCACCTGCTCCGGCCAGATGGTCGCGGTCATGACGGGCACCGGAGGGTTCTTCCTCGGCTCGCCCTGGCCCATCGCGGACGAGCAGGGCACGACCATTGAAGAGAAGCTCGCGGGTTTTACCTTGCGGAACCTGCGCGAGGCGATGACCGTCACCGTCGATCGCAAGGCAACGACGGAGGACGGCCTCTGGCCGGTCACCGTGTGGCAGGCGACCGAGGCAGGCAGACTGGGGCTGACCGGATTTGCCGATCCTCAGGGCCGCGTGTTCTTCATGGGCAACTTCCGCCGCCTGAGCGGCGACGTCGTCGCGCAACGCTCGAAAGCGTTCGACACCTTCGTTGCGAATGCGCCAGCGAAAGGTGCAGTCAACAGCGCCGTGACCATCATGGAGTTCTCGGATTTTCAGTGCCCCTCGTGCCGCCGCTCGTCGGGGTACGCGGACTCGATCATCGCCAGACATGGGGAGAAAGTGCGCTACATCCGCTACGACCTTCCTCTGGCGGGACATCCCTGGGCCTTCCCCGCTGCGCTGGCCGGACGAGCGATCTTCCGTCAGAACCCCGCCCTCTTCTGGCAGTACAAAAAGCACGTCTACGACAACCAGGACCAGCTCACCGCGTTCACGTTCTGGGACTGGGCCCGCGCATGGGCGGAGGATCACGAGCTCGATCTGAAGCGCTACGACGCGGATCTCGCGAACGACCAGATCAAGGCAGAGATCCTGAAGGGAACTGCAGCCGCGTTCTCCAACGACGTCCGCGCCACGCCGACCTACATGATCAACGGAACGATCGTCGACTACGGAGACGACGGGAAGGCGCTGGCGGAATACGTGGACCGGTTGCTGGCCCAGTAGTCGGGATTCTGCCTTTCGGTCTTCGGTCTTCGATAGGTGCCCAGGCTCACAGGTTCAGAGTCTCACAGGCGTGCGAAGGGAGGTCTTCGAGTCTGCGAGGGTCCTCTGCCCTGGTCGCAGTTACTAGAACGTGCTGACGAACCCCTATGAGACTGTGAACCTCTGAGACTATGAACCTCCTGGATTTCGAGAACTCGTAGACCAGACCGAACGACGCGAAGACTAGCC
>JANMSA010001152.1:0-14342 GCA_031388865.1 Acidobacteriota bacterium
CCTCCTTGCGCTTCGCTAACCCTTCACCTCCATCAGGTTGGGTAGAAGACTTTCACTTCCGAGCTGTCGAACATGCTCGGCACACCACCTTCTCCCCTCTGCGGAGGGGAGAAGGCTCTCGATGTTTGTTCTTCCAGGGGAGCGGGCGACGGGCCAAGTCGCGCAGCACCTCCCCTCGAGAGCCTTCTCCACCGCGCACGGGGGAGAAGGTGCCCCTTCGGCTTCGCTCAGGGCAGGCTCCGGCGGATGAGGGGGCGCCTCGAGCAGACGACAATCGTGTCATTAGAAGCGTGAGTCGAGGGACCTGGGGCTCGGGTGGAGCGCGCAGCTCGTTCCTGTTGCACCGCCCGCCCGGGTCCCTCGACTGACGCTCGGGATGACATAATCACAGCGGGATGAACGAAGAGGTCCTTCACGAGCTCGCACTCCTGCGCGACTTCGGATTCACACACCTGGATCTGGCCAGCGTCCAACAGTTGGCGGGAAGCTCGCTCGCCGTCACTCTCGCCAACCGCCCGCCGCCGGCCGCCAACCCCGTCTGGGACTCCCTCTCCGCGGAGGCGCACGACTGCACGCGCTGCAGGCTGGCGGGAACGCGCACGAACGTGGTCTTCGGCGTCGGAGATCCAAACGCCGATCTGATGTTCATTGGCGAGGCGCCCGGCCGCGACGAGGATCTGGCGGGCGAGCCTTTCGTCGGTCGGGCAGGCCTGCTGCTCACGGACATCATCAAGGCCATGCAGCTTTCGCGGGAGCAGGTGTACATCGCCAACGTGATCAAGTGCAGGCCGCCCGAGAACCGCAACCCCGAAGCCGATGAGCTGGACGAGTGCCGCCCCTACATTCGCCGTCAGGTCGAGTTGATCCAGCCCAGAGTGATCGTCACCCTCGGCCGCTTTGGCCTGCAGAGCCTGACCGAGAAGAGCTACGCGATCTCCAGCGTGCGGGGGCAGTGGCTCGACTACAACGGCATCCGGCTCATGCCGACCTACCACCCCGCCTACCTCCTGCGCACCCCCTCCGCGAAAAAGGAAGTCTGGACGGATATGAAGCTGGTGATGGCGGAACTGGGGATCACCTTGTGAGGTTGTCGGTTGTCAGTCGTCAGTTGTCTGCGATTGGTCGCAGTGAGGCCCAGTCGTCGGGAGGGCCGTCCAGGCGAGAGATCACAGATAACCGACAACCGACAACTGACCACTGATGCCGGGCATCTCCGAATATGCAGAGATCGCAATCCCGCTCGCTCTGCACCAGACCCTCACGTATCGCATTCCCGACTCGCTCAAGGACACCGTTCGCCTCGGCTCCCGCGTCGAAGTGCCCATTGGCCCGAGGCTGACCACAGGGTTTGTCATTGCCCTGCTCGACCACGCGGCGGTCGATGCGGCCAGGGTGAAGCCGATCCGCGCGGTGCTCGACGACGAGGAGCCGGCACTCATCCCCGAGATCATCGAGCTCTGTCGCTGGGCCGCCGAGTACTACATCGCGCCGATCGGGGAGATGCTCAAGGTCGCGCTGCCGGCAAACATGGCCGCGCGGGGCCGGCGGCAGGCTCTACTCATCGCCAGCGACGAGATGATCATTCGCGCGCGCGCTGAGAAGCAGATCCTCGCCACGGATCTGGTGCTGATCGAGGAGCTGCGCAAGCGACCGCTTTCCGTGTCCGCCATCTTCGAAGAGCTGAAGATCTCCCGGTCTGCAGTGGAGCGGCTTCGCGATGCCGGCATCATCGCCTTGCGAGAAAGCCTCAAGGATGCTCAAGGCGTCCGTTATGACCGTTTCGTCGTGCTGGAGAGCGATCCGGGCGGTCTCACCGTCAAACAGCTCGGCGCAGTCGACCTGCTTCGCGCACGAGGAGGCGAGCTCTCTGTCCGAGCGCTGGAGCATGGCGGCGTGAGCACCGCGGTGCTGTCCGCGCTGGTGAAGAAGAGCGTCGTCCGCATCGAGCGGCGGCCCCGCCGGCACACCCTCGACGCGTTCCTCGCCGGACTCGAAGGCATTGGAACGCCCGAGATCCGCTACTCGGATGACCAGCTCGCGGCGATTGCGGCGGTGGAGGCAACCCTCGGGACCTTCGCAGCGTTTCTGCTCGAAGGCGTGACGGGCAGTGGGAAGACCGAGGTCTATATCGAGTTGATGCGAGCGGTAGTGAAGAGGGGAGAGCAAGCGGTTCTGCTGGTACCGGAGATCTCGCTCACGCCCGTTTTCGCGTCGCGGCTCAAGGAACGATTCGGCGATCGCATCGCGATCCTGCACAGCAACCTCTCACCCAGCGAGCGTTACGATCAGTGGTGGCGTGCGCGCCGAGGGGAAGTCGACGTGGCGATCGGGCCTCGCTCCGCGCTCTTCACCCCGTTCCAGCGTCTGGGACTGATCGTCGTCGACGAGGAAGGCGACGGAGCGTACAAGCAGGATGAGACCCCCCGCTACAACGCTCGCGACCTGGCCGTCGTGCGCGCACAGTTCCGAGGAATTCCGGTCGTTCTCGGCTCCGCCACGCCGTCCCTGGAGTCGCGCGAGAACGCCTCACGCGGGAAGTACACGCTGCTGCATATGCCCAGCCGTGTGGAGGAGCGCCCCTTGCCAGCGGTGGAGACGATCGATCTGCGAAAGGAGCAAGGGGAGAAGGAGGACAAGGGCTTCGTGATCCTCAGCGCAACGTTGCGAGAGGCACTGCGACAGACCTTCGACGCCGGCGAGCAGGCCATCATCCTCATGAACCGCCGCGGGTATGCACCCTATCTGCTCTGCCGGGAGTGCGGTCACGATTTCCGCTGCCGCGACTGCTCCGTCACGTTGACCGTGCATCGGCGCGAGGGACTGCTGGTCTGTCACTACTGCGGCTCGCGTAAGCCGATTCCGAAGAAATGCCCGCTTTGCAGCGGGGAGGTCCTCCAGCCGATCGGCTTCGGAACCGAGAAAGTGGAGGAACGCTTTCAGCGCGAATTTCCAGATGTCGCGGTGGAAGTACTGGACCGCGACTCGACGCGGCGGAAGGGATCGATGGTGCAGATCCTCGACCGCTTCCGGCGCGGCGAGTCGCGAGCGCTGATCGGCACGCAGATGCTCAGCAAGGGACACCACTTCCCGAATGTCACGCTGACCGGCGTCATCAACGCGGACACGATCCTCGGGTATCCCGACTTCCGCTCGGCGGAGAAGACGTTTTACCTGCTGACGCAGGTCGCCGGCCGAGCGGGCCGCGGCGAATTGCGCGGAAAGGTGATGATCCAGACCGCGTTCCCCACGCACTACGCGATTCAGCACGCGTTGCGCCATGACTACGAGTCGTTCTATGCGGCCGAGATCGAGTTCCGTCGCACCTTTCACTACCCGCCGGTGACCTCGATGATCGCGCTGCTCTTCCGCGGAGAGAAGCTGGTGGAGGTGGAGCGCGCCGCGAACGACTGTGGGCGCCTGCTCGAGGCAGCCCTGGGGCCGCTGACAGGCTCACGGATACAGGGGCCGGCACCTGCGCCGGTTGCGCGCATCAAGGGTGTCTGGCGCTATCAGATCCTCATGCGTTCGGTCCACCGCTCGGGCCTCCGCCGCGCAGTCGAGGCCGTGCTCCTGCCGCGCAAGTGGAAGGGCGTGGACGTGGCCATCGACGTCGATCCGATCAATATCCTGTAGGGCGGCCACTGCCTAAGCGGGCACGGTTGTCTTCGACCAGCGTCTGGTTACGCGATCGGCTCGCGGCGCAGAGGCTCGACGAGGTTCACGAGACCTTCGTACAGTCGCTCGTCGATGTCGGGCTCCACCTCGCGAATGAGCGGGATCAGGTTCTGCACGTGCTGGATCACCGAAAGCACGGCACCCCAGAGCGGCTCGGCGTAGGAACGCTCCAGCGTCTGGAAAGGAAAGCGGCGGCCGAAGGTGCTCGCGTCAGCGGCAGTGAGGTTGGTCACGGCGTGGTCGAGCGCCCACCGCAAACGCGCGGTGAGCTCGTTCGGCGCGTGTCCGCTCCTCCCTCGTCGCACGATGTCCGCAACGCGGTCGAGGGCGCGGCAGATGGCGCGCAACTCCAGCTCGATCGGAGCGTGGCGCGGGTCGGCGGCTGAGACACCCGACCACGGCACGAGCAGCTTCTCCAGCCGGCCACGGATGTCGTGGTCGAGCTTCTCGACAATCCAGGGCAACGGCGGCACGTGGCGCATGCGCTCGTTCTGCTGCCAGTGTTCGAGAAGGGAGCCATTCACGCGCTCGGGCGCGGGCGCGGTAGGAGTGGGGCCGATCGGGTCTTCAGTTGCCAGCATGAGCGTTGTTTTGTTAGGGTCACGGCCAATGAGCGCCGACCCCACTCAATTCGAGGAGCCGATCCTTCGGATTCGCCGTCGAATCGAAGAACTCACTTCGCAGCATTCTTCAGGGGACGCAGACTCCGCGACAGACAGCGAGATCGCCGAGCTCCAGGAGAAGCTTACCAAAGTCTCCCGCGAAATCTACGCGAACCTCTCGCCCTGGCAGAAGACGCTGGTTGCGCGACACCCGCAGCGACCGTACACGCTGGATGTGATCGGTCTGCTCATCGAGGAGTGGACCGAGATTCATGGCGACCGCAACTTCGGCGATGACGCTGCGATCGTCGCTGGCTTCGGACGTTTCCGCGGTCAGGCGATTTGCGTCGTCGGCCACCAGAAGGGCCGCAACACGAAAGAGAAAGTGATCCGCAACTTCGGGCAACCCCGCCCGGAGGGTTTCCGGAAGGCCCTGCGTGTCATGCAGCTCGCGGAGAAGTTCAAGCTCCCGATCCTCACCTTCATCGACACCCAGGGCGCATACCCCGGCATGGGCGCGGAAGAGCGGGGCCAGGCGGAGGCCATCGCCGTGAACCTGCGGGAGATGGCCTCGCTCGAGGTCCCGGTGATCATCACGGTCATCGGCGAAGGCGGCAGCGGGGGAGCGCTCGCACTCGGCGTCGGCGATCGCGTGCTGATGCTCGAGCATGCGGTTTACTCCGTCATCTCACCCGAGGGATGTGCGGCGATTCTGTGGAAGAACTCCGCGGCGGCGCCGGAAGCGGCAGCGGCGATGAAGATCACCGCGCAGGATCTGAAGAGGTTGAACATCATCGACGAGATCGTCCCGGAGCCGGATGGCGGCGCTCATGCCGATCCGGCCCTCGCCGCGGAAACACTCGCGCCCTACCTCGAACGCGCCCTCCGCGACCTCGTCAAGCTCAAGCCGCAGCAGCTCCTCGATGAGCGGTACGCGAAGTTCCGGAAGATGGGCGTCTTCGAGAAGCAGTGAAAATGCAGGCTCACAGGTTCACAGTCTCATAGAGTTCCCGGGCTGTTCCCTGTGGGACTGTAAACCTGAGAGCTTGTGACACTCTTCTCGGCGTAGAACCCCCAAGCTGCGCTACCGTAACGCCAGTGCTCCACGACTCATGGACAGTCGCCCCGTCTCCTCCTGACAACGTTCGCCTTCCCATCGCGAACGAGAAACTGCGGGGGTTGATGGTTCGGCGTGGCGTCGAGGACGGGGAGTCGTTCCGGCGCTTCGTAGCGCCCGCCCTGACCGACCTTCACGACCCGGCGACGATTCATGGGATGGATCATGCGTGCGAGCGGATCGCACGCGCCGTTCGGGATGGCGAGGGGATCGTCATCTACGGGGACTATGACGTCGACGGCGTCACGTCCATCGTCATGCTGCAGACCGTCCTCCGCCTTCTCGGCGCTGACGCGGACTTTGTCGTGCCCCACCGGCTGGTCGATGGATACGGCCTGAAGATGGAGGTGCTCGACCGGGTCCTCGTCGAGCGGAACGTGAAACTGGTCATCACCGTGGACTGCGGGATCACCAGCGTCGAACCGGTGCAGCGCGCCATCGAGCGCGGCATCGACGTGATCATCACCGATCATCATCTGCCTCCCGGCCTGCTCCCCGAAGCCGCCGCAGTGCTCAATCCCAAACAGCCCGGGTGCACCTATCCGTTCAAAGAGCTGGCCGGTGTGGGAGTCGCGTTCAAGCTTTGTTGCGAGCTCATCCGTCGTAGTGGGAAAAAGGTCTCCATCGACTCTCTTCTCAAGATCGCCGCGATCGGCACCGTCGCGGACGTGGCCCCGCTCATCGGCGAGAATCGCACCATCACCTCTCTCGGTCTGGCCGGGCTGGCCGACGTCCGCAATCCTGGACTACGCGCGCTGCTGAAGCGTCTGGGGCTCGAGGGTCGCGCTCTACGCGCGGTAGATGTTGGCTTCAAGATCGGACCTCGCATCAACGCCGCCGGGCGGCTCGCCTCCGCAAACACCGCCATCGATCTGTTCGCCGCCGTCGATGAAGACGCGGCGTGGAAGATCTGCGGTGAGCTCGACCGGATGAACGCGGAGCGGCAGGACATCGAACGTCAGGTGCGTGAGCTCGCCCTCGCTCAGGTTGAGGGCGGCGAGCGCGTCCTGATCCTGGCCGGCGAGAACTGGCACCGCGGCGTCCTGGGACTCACCGCCGGCCGCATCGCGCAGCGCTATCACCGCCCGACACTGGCGATGACCATCGAGGGCGACCTCTGTGTCGGCTCCGGCCGCAGCATTCCGACCATCGATCTGCATACCGAGCTGAACGCCGTGTCGGAGCTGTTCACCCATTTCGGTGGCCACGAGTTCGCGTGCGGCTTCTCGCTTCCTCTGCGGAACCTGCCCGCCCTCCGTTCGCGCCTGGGCGAGCGCTTCGATGCGCTGGAAACGGACCTGTTTCGACGCGAGGCGAGCATCGACGCCACCCTCACCCTTGCCGAGATCGACGCAGAGTTCCTGGCAATCCACGAGCTGTTTCAGCCGTTCGGAGCCGGCAACACGCAGCCGCTCTTTCTCGTCCGGGACGTGACCGTCACCGCCACGCGCACGTTTGCCGAAGACTGCTGCGAAATTTCTCTTCAAGATGCCACGGGGAAGGGGACGGCAGTGCTCTGGCCGAGCGTGAAGGAGCTCGGGTCGTTATTCTCCGACGCGACCGACCTCCTCGTGAGGGTGGAGCCGGACCGGTACAAGGGTGTGCGCCTGGAGGTCGTGGATGCCCGGCCCGCCCTCAGCCTTGAAGTCTTCGAGTCGTCGAGCCTTCGAACCTTCGAGTCGGCGACGAGGTTCACAGTCTCATAGGCTCACAGTCTCATAGAGGCGGCCGCGTGGATCCCTTGATGGGCGTCCGCGATTCACGGAACTCCAAACCCATGCAGCTCTGAGCCTGTGAGACTCTGAACCTATGAGTCTGTGAACCTTTGCCCGACGGTTGGACTCGTAGACTCGAAGACTCGTAATCTCGAAGACTGACGCTACCGCATCTGCAGCGCCGGCTTCACGAACCCGCGGTGGCAGGTCGTGCAGTTCACGTTCGCGTCCTGGGTGTCGATCTCCGTCAGCTTGCCGAGGTGATCGTTGAGCATCCGGGTCATGAGGATCATCTCGCGGGCAGCGCGCTTGGGGCGTTTCTCGTCGGCTTCCCAGCGGTCTTCGACGTGGCAGTAGTCGCAGCTCACCCCCAGCGACTGGCGGTAGCCGATGTCCATGATCCGGAGGAAGCGATCGGCGGGCACGTCCTTCAAAAGGGTGACGTTGCGGAACACCTCACCCGCCGGTTTCTTGGCGTTCGCTCCCAGCTCCTTGATGAGCGCCGTCACGTGAGCGTTCTCTTTGACCTCGACCTGAGAGCTGGCACCGCTCGCGAATAGCAGAAGCAGGACGAGGGCGGTGAGGGGTCGCATTCGGCCATCCTACGCCGGCCCGGAACGAAACCGGTGGCGAAGGTGTTACGTCGCACCGGTATGCAGCGCACGATTCGAGCTCTCCGCATCGCGCTGCCAATCGTCTTCGTAGCGTTCATCGCTCTCATCGTCGTCAGCTGGAACCGCTCGGTACGCAAAAACAGCGTCCCGAATCCAGCGGTCACCTCGACGATGAGGCCGGAGGACACGCCGCTGGCCGAGTTCAAGGCCTTCAGCGACGTGCAGACGATCGGCGGGCGCGTGGTGTCGCGTATCAGCGCGGATCGGGTCGTGCCGTTCAAATCCGGCTGGTCGACGCTGGAGGGGGTGAAGCTCATCCTCTACCGCGAGAACGGACTGACCTACGAACTGACCTGTGCCGAGGCACAGTTCAACACGCAGACGAAAGAGGCCGACGCGAAGGGCGGCGTGCGCGTGGCCTCGAGCGACGGCGTGGAGATCGTGACCGCGGAGATCCGCTACGACGGCGCACGGCTCACCAATCAGATCCCGGTGAGCTTTCGCGTCGACCGCTGGCAGGGGAAGGCTGGTGCGCTCGATCTCGATGTGCAGGGAGAGACGCTGCGGTTGTTCAAGTCCGTCGAGGCCACGATGGCCATCGTGCAGCCGGGTGAGGTGCCGACGACCATCCGTGGGACCGAGAGCATTTTCCGGCGCACGGAGAACACGATCGAATGGAAAGAGAGCGTGCAGATGGACCGCGGCCCGGAGCGGTTGCGATCGGACTGGATGCTGAGCCGTTTCACGCCCGACCGCCGTCAGCTCATCGGACTGGAAGGCAACGGAAACGTGGTCATCGTGACGGCGGCGAACACCGCACCGGGAGAGGATTTCGGGGGACGAAAAGAGATCACCTGCGACCACTTCCATACCGAAGTCGGCGTCGACGGGCAGATCGGCGCAATCATCGCCACCGCGTCCGGTCCCACTCCTGTGCATGCAGTTCTGGATGGCCCGCCCCGCCGCGACATCGTCGCGCGCATGGTCCGCATCGCGCTGGCAAACCGCGCCGTGAGCGAGCTCAAGGCGGATCTCCAGGTCGTCATGAAAGAGCTGGGCCCCGAACCTCGGCAGATCGAAGCCGAGCATGTGATGGTGTTCTTCGACCCAGGGACGCGCAAGGCGCGGACGGCGACTCTCGAAGGCTCGTTCCGCTACAAAGACCCGAAGAACAGCGCCTCCGCCTTCCGCGCCACGTACGACATCCTCGGCGATCGCATCCTGCTCACAACCGATCCCGGCTGGCAGGCTACGGTCATGACCGAGGGTCATACTCTGAAGGCGAAACAGATCGAGTTCTCCCCGCGGGCGCAGACAGCGCGCGCGAGCGGCTCCGTGATTGCGGAGCTGGTCGGGAAGAGCGGCGGGACCTCCGCGAACGCCACGGGCCTCTTCCCGTCGACGATGCCGGTGTATGTCAATGCAGACGAGTTGATCCTGCGACAGGTGAACAAGATCGCGCTCTTCACAGGACACGTGCGAGCGTGGCAGGACACCAACACCCTGCTCGCCAGCGAGCTGCAGGTGCAGGGCGCGGGCGACACGATCACCGCACGCGGCGGGGTGCGCACGCTGCTCTACAACAGCGGAGCTGACGGGCGGAAGACACCGGTGCAATCCACCAGTGAGCAGCTCGTCGCCCGCAAGAACGAGCGCCGCATCGAGCTCCTGAACAAGGTCACGATCATCGACGAGACCCGAACGATGAAGTCGGAGAAAGCGGTCTTCTTCCTCGACGCCAACCGCAAACTGGAACGCATGGAGTCGGACCAGAACGTGACCGTCAGCGACTCAGCCACCAAGCGCAAGGGAACAGGCGACAAAGCCGTGTATCAGGTGGAGAAGAAGATGATCTACCTCTCCGGCGCACCCGCGTCGATCTCCGACCCCGGCGGATCGGTGAGCGGCCAGCAGATCAGCTTCGACCTCACGCGCAACCGCGTGCAGGTGGTCAGCCCTGAGGGACAGACCAAGGGGACGTACAAGCACGACGGGTGAACGCGCGCTTTGCCGCGGTTGTCGGTTGTCGGCTCTCCGTTGTCTGCGCGCCTGCCTCTCGTGCCTCAGGCGTCGCCAACTGCGCATGATCCGTTCTTCGGTTGCTGGTTGTCTGCGGCGTTTCGCCCGCGGCCAGGCGTCCCGACCATGCTGCTGGCTGTTGTTCTGGCTCCCCAGGCAAGTCGAGTGCGGTCCGGGCGAGAACCTCAGACAACCAGCAACCAGCAACGAGCAACCAGCAACACTTTCAGCGAGAACTCACAGACAACCGACAACTGACAACCGACAACGATCAGTGAAACCGTCGAGCACCGGCGCCGCGCGCTCTGATACATTGCGCGCCGGATGCCGGACGCCCAGCTCACGCTCACCGCGACGCACCTTGTGAAGATCTACAAGGGACGCAAAGTCGTGCGCGACGTCTCCGTGGACATCCGGCAGGGTGAGATCGTGGGCCTGCTCGGCCCGAATGGCGCGGGCAAAACCACGACGTTCTACATGATCGTCGGACTGGTGCGCCCTGACGACGGCAGCGTGACCCTCGGTGGCGACGACATCACGCAGCTGCCGATGTATCTGCGGGCGCAGCGAGGGATCAGCTACCTGCCGCAGGAACCCTCGGTATTTCGCAAGCTGACGGTGCAGGAGAATCTGCTTTCGGTGTTCGAGACGATGAATCTCCCACTCGCGGAGCGCGAGCGCCGGACGGAGTTGCTCCTTGAAGAATTCGGGATCTCGCATATCGCGCGGAGTCGCGCGTACACGCTGTCGGGAGGCGAGAGACGTCGGGTGGAGATCGCCCGCAGCCTGGCAATCAATCCGGCATTCATCTTGCTAGATGAGCCGTTTGCAGGAATCGATCCAATCGCGGTTTTCGAGATTCAACGCATCGTCTCCCAACTGAGGGCCCGAGGGATCGGGATCCTCATCACGGATCACAACGTGCGGGAAACGTTGAAGATCACCGATCGCGCCTACATCATCAAAGAAGGCGAGATCTTCCGGCAGGGCGCGCCGGAGAGCCTTTCCGCGGACGCGGAAGTCCGTCGAATTTACCTGGGCGAGACATTCAATCTAAACTGACGCGCGGAAGGCAGCAGCAATTCAATCGACATCCATGGCACTTGAACAGAAGCTTCACCTAAAACTCAGCCAGAAGCTGATCATGACGCCGTCGCTGCAGCAGGCGATCAAGCTGCTGCAGCTCTCCAAGCTCGAGCTCCAGGAGGTTCTCAACCAGGAACTGCTCGAGAATCCTCTTCTCGAAGAATCGGCCGAAGAGGTCAAGAGCGAGGAGACGCAGGCTGAGGAGACCAAGACCGAGAACGAGTCGCAGGACGTCAAGCCGGTGGATACGCCGACGGAAGAGAAGAAGGACTCTTTCGACGAGATCGACTACGACGCTTACTTCCAGGACTACATCGAGTACGGGTACAACCCGCGCGGGATGGGGGAGGAGCACGAAGAGTTCCCCATCGAGAACACGCTCACCCGCCCACCGAACCTTGCCGATCACCTGACCTGGCAGCTGTCGATGTCGGACGCCTCGCCTCGGACCAAGGAGATCGCGCAATTCATCATCGGCAACATCGATGAGGATGGTTATCTTCGGGCCAACAACGACGAGATCGTCGCTTCAGGCGGCTACGCGCTGGACGAGGTCGAGACGGCCGTCACGGCCGTCCAGTCGCTGGATCCGATCGGTGTAGGAGCCCGCGATCTTCGCGAGTGTCTGCTGCTGCAGCTCCGCTTCCTCGATATCGATGCTCCTCTGGTCGAGGTGATCATCCGCGACCACTGGGACGAGTTCATGCAGCGGAAGTTCGTCGCGCTGGCGAAGATCCTGGGAATCGACCTCAAGACCCTGGAGAGCGTGGTCGAGCTGATCAAGCACCTCGATCCCAAACCCGGGCGAAAGTATTCGAACGAGCGCGCGATCTACGTCGAGCCGGACGTCTACGTGCAGAAGGTCGGAGACGAGTACGTGATCGTGCTCAACGAAGACGGCATGCCCAAGCTGCGCATCAACAGCGGCTACCGCAGCATGCTGAACAACATGGACTCCAAGGCGGACGGGGAGACCGTCAACTACATCAAGGACAAGATCCGCTCCGCGGTCTGGCTCATCAAGTCGCTGGACCAGCGTCAGCGCACGATTTACAAGGTGGCCGAGTCCATCGTCAAGCACCAGCGGGAGTTCCTGGAGCGGGGCATCGACTTCCTCCGGCCGCTCGTTCTCCGAGACGTGGCGGACGACATCCAGATGCACGAGTCGACCGTCTCCCGGGTCGTGTCGAACAAGTACATGCACACGCCGCGGGGCCTGTTCCTGATGAAGTACTTCTTCCACAGCGGGATCGATTCCGATACGGGCGAGGACATCTCCTCCCTGACGGTGAAGAAGAAGATCCAGAGCTACATCGAGCACGAAGATCCGCGCAAACCGCTCAGCGACTCGAAGATCATGAAGATCCTCAACGATGAGGGGATCAACATCGCCCGCAGGACCGTGGCCAAGTACCGCGACGAACTGAACATCCCGTCGTCCACGGACCGCAAACAAATTTTCTGACCGAGGTGTCTCATGGCAACCGAAATTTCAGGCCGTAATTACGAAGTGCCGGCAGACGTACGTGATCTGGTCGAGAAGAAACTGGCCAGGATCGAAGAAAAGCTGTTCGACGACGTCATTGACGTGCGCGTCGTGCTGCAGGTGGAAAAGTACCGCAACATCTGCGAAGTGCTCATCATCGGCAAAGACCACGACGTGAAGTCGGTACAGGAATCGGACGAATCCATGCAGGACGCGGTCAACGCCGCGATGGACCACCTGAAGCGGCAGGCGCAGAAGAACCGCGAGAAGATCCGCGACCACCATCGCAAGGAAGGCAACGGCCGCAACGTCGCCGAGTCGTGGGACGTACAGGTGCTCGATCCGGGCAACCTCCGCGACGACACGGAGCAGCGCGCGCCGCGCATCGTCAAGACCAACAACATCGAGATCCGCCCGATGTCGATCGAAGAGGCCGCGCTGCGCCTCGACGACTCCCGGAACGAGTTCATCGTGTTCCGCGACATCGACAACGATCGCGTCTCCGTCATCTACAAACGCCACGACCGGAATCTGGGGTTGATCGCTCCGGAGTTTTGATGCGACGGCGTTAACTGGTTGGTGGTTGTCTGCGGGTTTTCGCCCCGGTCGCACTCGCGAAGCGTGGGGCCTGGCGCAACGCTGTTGTCGGTTGTCAGTTGTCGGTTATCTGTGAGTTCATGCTCTGAATCGCACTCGCGAAGATCGGGGCTCAGAGCGTGAGCTGACGTTGCTGGCTGACTGGCGGCTGGCGGGTTCGCTCAAATGCACTCGCGAAGCCTGGATTCCGAGTGCGAACTCCCAGACAACTGACAACCGACAACCGACAACCCCCTCGCGACCAGCGGCTGGCGGGTTGGCTCAAATGCACTCGCGCAGCCTGGATTCCCAGCGCGAACTCCCAGACAACTGACAACCGACAACCGACAACCCCTCGCGACCAGCACCGCGGTACCATGGACCCGTGCGAGACGAGGATTACGTCGAAACCACCGTGCAGTCGCTCATTGCCGGCGACCTCAACGAATTGCACCTCAAGCTGGTGACCGGGGACGACGGGCTGGGGCGTGTCATCGCCCGCCCTCGTGTGCAGAAGCCCGGTCTCGCGTTCGCGGGCTACTACGAGTACATCAAGCCCTGGCGGGTGCAGATCATCGGCGCCTCCGAGACCAACTACCTGCAGAGCCTTCCTCCGCGCCTTCGCGAGAAGCGCATCCGGGACGTG
This sequence comes from Acidobacteriota bacterium, assembly GCA_031388865.1. GTDB lineage: Bacteria > Acidobacteriota > Thermoanaerobaculia > Gp7-AA8 > Gp7-AA8 > QHVT01. The sequence continues at coordinate 13,537 of JANMSA010001152.1, forward strand.
ACCGGTCTGGACATCTCCTGCTTCATCGTGACCAAGGGCATCACGCCGCTCGACGAGTTCCGCGTCGAATGCGAAAAGCGCTCGGTGCCGCTCTTTTCCACGCCGGCGATGTCCTCGTCGACCATCACCCGCACGTCCTATCTGCTCGAGGAGACCATGGCGCCGCGGCTGACCATGCACTCGGGCCTGCTCGATGTCTACGGCATCGGCGTCCTGCTCCTCGGCGACAGCGGCATCGGAAAGAGCGAGTGCGCGCTGGACCTCGTCTCCAACGGACATCGCCTCATCGCCGATGATCTGGTGGTCATCAAGCGCCATCCAAACGACGTTCTGCTCGGCTACTCCAACGATTTGCTGCGGCATCACATGGAGCTGCGCGGCATCGGCATCATCGACATCAAGGACCTTTTCGGGGTGGCATCCACGCGGGACGTGAAGCCCATTGATCTCGTCGTACGACTCGAGAAGTGGGTAGAGGGGACCGAGTACGACAGGCTGGGGATCACCGGCGAGACGTACGAGCTTCTCGGCGTCACCAAACCCTACGTCCGCCTTCCCGTGGCATCGGGCCGGAACCTGGCTTTGCTGGTCGAGATTGCTGCTCGCAACCACCTCATGAAGCTGCAAGGCTACGACTCCGCGCGCGACTTCACGCGACGGATCGACGAGCAGATCGCCCGCCAGGGCGCCGCTGCGCCGGATGGTGCGTCTGGCAATGTCCCGCGCCCCCAGCCGCGGGATCTGCGGTTCTCCCGCGAGTGACCGGCCCGAGGAGCGATTCCGCCGCTGCTCGGTAGATCCTCGCC
>JANMSA010000001.1:0-5592 GCA_031388865.1 Acidobacteriota bacterium
TCCGGTTGTCGGTTGTCGTTTCTCGGTTGTCGGTGGTCTGCGACGTGTCGCCTGGACGACAGGGAACCTAATCGTCTGATGGCCCGTGGCGGCCAGAGCGTGGCCGCTGGAGGCGGCGCGTATGGTAGCCGGTGGTGCGAGCAGAGCGAGCGACCACCGGATTGCAGCGGGTCATGGTGATCGACCCCGGCAAGGGGTCGCGTACGTTTGTCATGCGCTCGCACGGTTCACCATCTACGCGACCCCTGCCGGGGTCGAAATGCGTGGACGGTGGTCGACCGGTGGTCGCTCGCTTCGCACACACCACCGGCTACCCTACGGGCCGCCTCCAGCGGCCACGAGCTAGGAGTCTCTCGCGGCAGAAAACGCTCCTCGGGCGCTTGTCTCAGGTGCTGACAGCGTCTTACGGAATGGGCCAACTCTCTCATCAGCCTCACGTTCTTCGCCCGAGGAACGTTACCGGCCGCGCAGACTCCTGGGCCCGCGAGACGCCCCGGGTGGGCGGAGGGGCGGAAAACCAGCAACCGAATCAACCGGGCCCACTCACCCGTTCCACGAACCAGTACAAACCGACAGCGGCGATCGCCAGCGACAGCGGGATCACGACGCGGCGCCGGTACCACTCCTTGCGGCGGAAGGGGAGGCCGATGAGGAGGAACGCTGCGAGGATCACCGCCAGCTGGCCGCCTTCGACACCAACGTTGAACGCGAGCAGGGCAGGGACGAACTCGGATCGCGGCAGGCCGATCTCGCTGAGCACGCCGGCGAACCCCATGCCGTGCAGGAGGCCGAAGCAGAAGACGATCAGCGGCCGCCACGCGTGCAGCTTCGTCGTGAAGACGTTCTCGACCGCGACGTAGACGATCGACAGCGCGATGAGCGGCTCGACGAGGGTCGCGGGCAATGAGACGAAGCCGTACATGGTCAGTGCGAGGGTGATGGTGTGCGCCACGGTGAACGCGGACACCTGCCACAGCACCGGGCGCAGGCCTGTGCCCAGAAGGAAGATGCCCAGGACGAACAGGACGTGGTCCAGACCGTAAGGGAGGATGTGCGTGAAGCCGAGAGTCAGGTACTGAAGAATGATTGCGGCGCGAGTGGGTGGAACGACGACGCGATCGAGTGGAAAGGGTGCGCTCGACTTCCCCCCCTCGATCCATTGAGTGGCCGGCGTCTGCTGCCCTTCATTGCGCAATCGCAGCAGATGGAAATCCGTGATCGCACGATTCGAGAAGGTCACGCTCGACGCGCCGGGCGGCCTCCGCCCCGTCAAACGCAGGCGCGTCACGCCGGCCTTCCCATTCGCGTTCCCGGTGACCTCGGCCGGCCCGTGTTCCGCCACCTGGCCATCGAAGGAGAGCATGGCGCCGCGCTCGACGTTGCGCAGGAATGCGGATGGAGTGGTGTCCGCCGGCAGGTGCTCGAGATCGATGAGGAAGTCGAGGGCGTACGTTCCGTCGCGACGAAAAAGCGCGTCCGCCTGCACCAGACCCAGTTCGTGTCCGAACGACGACCAGCAGAGACTCGCGCTGATCACGACCGCGGCGAACAGTCTCGAGAGTCTCACTTGCGCAGGTCGAAAGTCAGGGAAGCCCACCAGCTCTCCCAGTCTACGCCGCTGGTGGGCGGCGCCGCATCCATGTGCACGGCTTTCACCAGCCAGAATCCCGGCTGGCCGAGGGGCAGGGTGGCCCGGCCTTTGGCGTCCGTGCGTGCGTGCACGGTCTTCTCCGGGGTCGCCTTGCTGCGTGCGACCACAAGGATGTTCGCCAGGGGCTTGCCGCGGAAGAGGAGCGTGACCGGCAGCTCTGCGCCGGTGTGCATCAGGTAAGGATTCCTGCGCGGCACCAGTTCGAGCGTGAGGCCGAGAAGCACGTCGAAAGGGGACGCGCCCTTGGCGCCCGGCACATCCAGGAGCGCCTTCGCGCAGCGGTAAAAGCGTTCACGGCCCGGGGTGAGCGACCTGCCGGCTTTCATGCGCCGCGAGACGATGGTCTCGAGACCCTCCTCGCGCAGATAGGCGTCGAACTTTCGCGCTTCGAGCGTCACCGAGTAGGGATGGCTCTGGTATCCGATCCAATGCAGGCCGTTCCCGGTCACGCGCACAGTTCCGGCGGGGTCCGCGCCGGCAGTTCCCGGCACCGCGACTTCTGCGGTACGGGTTTTCAGGACGAAGCGTTGAATGAGAGGCGGAATGCGCGGCAGACCCTCGCCCTGAAGTTTCTCACCCACGCGCAGGGCGACATTCACGCTCGCGCCGGCGGACGGACGGAAGCTCGAAGGCTCAATCCAGAAATCGTGCGCGGCGGCGATCGTGGGCAGAAGGAGGGTCAGGGCGGTGACGGCGATTCGCTTCATTCGAGGTCTCTCTACGCATGAGCGAGGCCATCAGTCTGTCAGCGAATTCTGGCTGGCCACAGCAGGTGAGGCGCTCGGGCTGATCCGCGCGAGATGCAGATGACTCTCAGGGCCGGAACGCGCGCAAATTCGCCTCGGACTGGAAGTAGTACACGGTTCCGCGCGTGTCGACGCCGATTACCGCATCAGCTTTGTCGACCGTCTTCCCGCTGATCGGATCCGTAGCCGTCCGCTTGCTGGCGTCTTCGGCGAGCGTGGTCTTGCACATCGCGCAACAGCCGTAATACACCTTGTCGCCCACCGTCACCGGGATCTGATCGTCGACGAAGACCTTCTCGTTGATCATGCAGACCTTCTTCGGCTCCACGCGGGTGAGGAACATCTGCGCGAACGGCTGATAGGAAGGCGCGGCAGGCTGAGGCGTACTGCACGCGGCGAGCAATAGACAGACAATCGCGAAAGCCTGCCGCATCAGTCCTTCTTCGGCGCGGCAATCTTCACGGTCACCGCGGTCTTGCTGTCGTTGGCCACGTGCACGGAGACGCGCGCTCCGGCAACGAGGTCCGCGCTGCTCGCCGGCTGCCCGGCCATCTCGTACTTGGTCGCGTCGGTGAGGGCCACAGTCACGGCAGAGCCGTCCGTTTTCTGCAGGACGATCGACGACGCCGACACGGTTTTGACGGTGCCCAGGATGTTGTGCACGTGTCCGCCATGCGCGAAGGCGCTGGTGGCGGCGAAAAGGAGCAGGGCAGCGAGTGTTTTACGCATGAGTACCTATGCGGAACAGCGCGAAGGGGCAAACCGTTCCCGATCCATTGCACCTTTTGTCCAGCTCCGCCGCACGTCAAGCACCGCCATTGCGGACCGTCGGGCCGGAGAAGGAGGGATCGTTGACACAGCCCTCGATCGACCCTGCTCTGACACCTCGTTCAATGAGAAGTCTGCAGAGCGCAAGCTTGTAGCGTTGCTTTTTATCGCAGGCGTCGTCCGAGTGCGCGAGTGATTCGCGATCCATGCATGGCTGGGCAGCAATGATGTCGTCTGTTTCGGACTCGAAGAGACAGAAGTCGGCCTGCCACTGGATGGCTTCGCCGGCAACTGCGCACACGTCCTGCACCGGTCGGGTAGCGCGACCGGAGGCCACCCGAGCCCGACTGACCTGCGTCCGTACCGCGTTCATTTCGGCATCGCGGCCGAGTGCGATATCGCTGACGGTGGGGACGACGAGGATGTCGGGTTGCAGTCCGGCATCCGGCCGCTTTCCGTTGGGGAACAAGCCGATGAGGGGCAGGTCCAGTTCGAGACCGGAGTGGGGGAGACGCAGGAAGAAGAACGCCCCGCCATTGATCCCGCGTTGATTGCCGCCCGTCGGCTGGCCGACGAGTTTCCCCAGGTGGTTCTGCTGAATGACATCCGCGAACTCGAAGGTTGCAGAACTGTTCGTGGCGCCAACCAGCACCCATGTGCGACCGTGAAACCTGGGCAGGGCTGGCTGGATGACGCTCCCGAGGTCGTCGTCGGCATCCCGTCTCAGTCTGAAGAAGCCGTTGGCCGCCTCGATTGCGGAGGAGCCCCAATCCCGAAACGAAGGATCCCACGTGTCGAGATAGGGCACGAGTGCGTCTGGCACTTTGCGATAGCGCACCAGGCGGTTGACGACCTGCCGCGGCACGGGAGCTGAGATGAGATGGCTCACGATCACGTCGCCGACGTCCTTGCCCCCCTCGTTGCCCCGGACGTCGATGACGAGATCGGTGGCTCCGCTCTTGACTAGCGTTGCGAACGACTCGGCAAGAAAAGCACTCCAGTCCCACTTGGTGTTGTACAACGCCCAGGTCGGCATGCGCAGGTAACCCATCCGGTCGTCGAGCAGGCGGAACTCGAAGAACGGCCCGTCCCCGCCGCTACCGATGGCTGCGGCATCCTTCATGGACGAGAGACGCTCCTCGTAGGTGGATGGCTGCACCTCGACATCGACTGGACGATTCGCCTTCGCGCCGCGAACGCGCAGCGTCATCGTCGGCGCCGTCGAAGGGAAGAACAGCGGGAAGTAGACATCAAACGCCTCGAAGCGATCCGTGCCCTGAACTTCCATGTACGCCACGCGCCTGGCATCGTTGTGGCCGTCCGCCCGAGCGACCGTCAGGAGCCGCGCAAGAATGGCCGCGACCGGTGTCCCGTTGATCGCAAGCACTTCGGTGCCGGCCTGCACGCGCGGATCGCCGGCGAAGGATCTGGTGACGATCATCCGCTTGCCAAGCCAACGGAAATGAAACGGCAGGCGGCCGGCCCGGAAGAGTGCCTCCTGCACCTTCTTGCTCTGGTTGTAGAAATTGGCGTACGTGTGTCCGCACTTCACCTTGGCGGCGAACACAGAGAACGCGAGGTAGGCATCCGCGAGCGTGCGGTCGTGCTGAAACTCCTGCTCCAACGCACGGAACGCAGTTTCCATCTGAGCACGTGTGTTGTAGCGATGGAGCCCCGGATGAAGCGCGGTGTAAGCATGGCGAAGGATGGCCACGTCTGCTTGCAGGTCAGCGGCCCGGAGAACCGCAGCGGTGGCAGGCCGGGCGGAGGGGATGGGGGCCGGCTGAGCCATGGCAAAGCGGCTCGCGCAGAGCGCCGCCAGGAGCCCGAGCCACGCTGCAGTGCGCCAAAATCTCATAGAGAACCTCCGATGACAGCCGTCGAACGAACAGCAAGCTCACCGGGTTATATCCGCGAGCCCAGTCGAGAGCAACCTGCGCGGCAGGTTCTGCATTGATGACCTCGGGGAAGGCCTACGGTGAGGAGCAAAAAGAATGGGGGACCCCCGGCCGGGCGCGGCACGATCGCGCCGTGGGACCCGCCCCGGCACTTGGTCACCCCGCGCGGCGTGCCACTCTTGGGGCTCGGCACCGTCCTGCTCCTGTGGTGCGTGCGCGACTTCTACGTTGCCGGGCGCGGCACGCTCGCGCCGTGGGACCCGCCCCGGCACCTGGTCACCGTCGGGCTCTACCGGGTCTCCCGCAACCCGATGTACCTCGCCGTGCTCCTTGTCCTCACCGGCTGGGCAATCGCCTAGACGGGCCAGACGCTCGCGCTCTACGCTGCAGGCGTCGCCGTTGCGTTTCATCTGCGCGTCGTCCTCGCCGAGGAGCCGTGGCTCGCGCGCACTCACGGGGCGGCCTGGCAGGCGTACCGCAGCCGGGTACGGCGTGGTTGGGCTGACCGCACGGCTCGCCGTTGCGCGAG
>JANMSA010000851.1:0-2271 GCA_031388865.1 Acidobacteriota bacterium
GGTGGAACCGGCGAAGACCGAAGGCTCCTCTGTCAATTCGTAGCCCTAGTGCAGTGCGCCACTCTGTTCTGGACTGCCAGTGCATCCGACATCCTCGCCAAGGTCACGCGGGCGAAAGCAGCTCTCGCCACCGCGGCTGCATGAGTACAGAACAGAGTGGCGCACTGCACTAGGCTACGACTTGACAGAGGAGCCTTCGGTCTTCGCCGGTTCCACCAGCGCCAACATGTTGCGCACGGCGGGCGTGATCGCCCGGTTGCGATACGCGACGCCGAGACTGGCGCTGAGCGCTGGCGCTTTGAGTGGCACGTAGCTCACGGTGTCGGCCCGGCTCGTCTTCATGCACGCCGGCACGACCGCGATACCCAGGGAACTGGCCACCAGGTTGATCGTCGACGACAGCTGCGGAGCACGCTGAGCGACCTGGGGCTCGAAGCCCGCAGCTTCGCAAGCCATGAGTATCTTGTCAGAAAGCCCCGCTCCCGTCGGCCTCGGATAGACAATGAAGCGCTCGGCCGCCAGGTCCTTCAACTGAAGCGCTCGTCGCGAAGCAAGGCGGTGTCCTTGAGGCAACGCCACCACCAACGGCTCCGACGAGATAAGTTCGAACCGCACGTCGGCGCTCGCGCCGATGGGCAGCCGGACGAACGCGATGTCGATGCGCTCTTGCTGCAGCATTTCGATCAGCTGAATCGAGCGATGCTCGACGAGTGCGATGTCGACTTTGTCGTACAGCTCCCTGTAGCGCCGCAGCATCCAGGTGACCTCGCCACAGAAGGAGGCTGACTCCGTAAACCCGACGCCGATACGCCCGATCGTCCCAGCCGCGGCCAGCTGGCAGCGAAGGGTAGCTTTGAGGACTTGATCGAGCACGAGCCGAGCTTCGACGAGGAACACTGCGCCGGCTTCAGTCAGCCGAACGTTGCCGGGCTTGCGCTCGAAAAGTTGCACGCCGAGTTCGGTTTCCAGCGCACGGATCTGCTGCGTCAGTGGGGGTTGCGCGATGCCGATACGGCGCGCGGCGCGCGTGAAATGCAGCTCTTCAGCGGTCACGACGAAGTAGCGAAGGTGCCTGAGTTCCATACCTGAAATGTATTCGTGAGGACATCCGAATATATTGGACGCACAGTTGATGTCTTCCTAGACTTCGCTCGAAATGGAAACGACGACATGAGAGAGCAAGCATCGATGGATCCGGCCGATCTCGGTCCCACCCGCCAGTTGGCACAGTTCGCCGCGAGGCTGCGATTCGAAGAAGTGCCGGCTTCGTTGATCGATCGGATCAAACTGCACATCCTCGACGGCATCGGGGTTTGCCTGCATGGCGCTGCACAGCCATGGACCCGGCGGTTGGCCGATTTCGTGCGCAGCGAAGGCGGCTCACCCGAGGCAACGCTCTGGGGTCATGGGATCAAGATTTCCGCCTCGCAAGCTGCGCTCGTCAACGGTACTGCCGGGCACGCCTTCGAAATGGACGACATCCACAAGGAGTCAGTGCTGCATCCGAACTCCATCGCCATACCGGTGTCGTTTTCACTGGCCGAAGCTCGCGGTTTCACCGACGGGCGAGAACTCATGACCGCCATCGTTGCGGGCTACGAGGTCGGCACCCGCGTCGGCAACGCCGCGACGACGGCGCTCTTCCTGAATGGCTTCCACCCGCAAGGCACGAGCGGCACGTTCGTAGCGGCCGCGACCGCGGGGCGGTTGATGGGACTCGGTGGTGACGAACTGCAGCAGGCGCTGGGCATTGCAGGGTCCTTGGGTTCGGGCCTGATGGCTGCGCAGGAAGGGGCCATGGTGAAACGTCTGCACAGTGGCCGCGCCGCCCAGGCCGGTCTTCAGGCTGCAGAACTGGCGAAGCGCGGATTCACCGGCATCGTGAACGTCCTCGAGGCGCCCTATGGCGGCTTCTTGTCCACGCTCTCGCGAAGCCCGTGGCCGGAGCGGCTCACCGACGGGCTCGGCGTCGAATTCGAAGCGGGGCGGGTCGGGTTCAAGCTCTATCCCAACGTCACCAGCATTCACGCGGCACTGGACGCGCTGCAAAGCTTGCAGCGTACACACGGCCTCGCGGCGTCCGACATCCAACGCATCGACGTAGGCTGTGGTCACATGACCTTCGTGCACACAGCCTGGCCCTATCGCCCGGAGGGCGTGACATCGGCGCAAATGAATCTGTTCTACGGTTTGTCGGTGATGGCTCTGCGCGGGGAAGTCATCGCCGAGGACTATTCGGAAGAGCGCATTGCCGATCCGGCAGTGCTCGAA
>JANMSA010000022.1:0-4340 GCA_031388865.1 Acidobacteriota bacterium
CGCAACCCGCTCGGCCGCGTGCTCGAAAAGTCTGTCGTGCCGCTCAACCCGATCACTCTGCGTGCTCCGCGGTGGGTGCTCGAAGGGTACGCGACGGTGATCGAGGGGCGACTCACCGGCGCCGGCCGTCCGACGAGCACCATTCGCGCGCTGATTCTCCGTCGCTGGGCCGAGAGCGGCCGGCTCCCCACCTACGGACAGCTCAACTCCGACCAGCGCTTCCTGGGCATGTCCATGGCCTACCTCGCCGGCTCGGCGTATCTCGAGTGGCTGGAACGGCGCACGTCGCCGGAGTCGCTGAGGAACCTCTGGTCCCGCATGACCGCGCGCCAGCGACGCTCTTTCGAAGAAGCCTTCGCCGGTGTGTTCGGCGACAGTCCCGACCGCCTGTACGGACAGTTCGTCGCCGAGCTCACCGCTTCCGCAATGACCCTCCGGCGAGCTTCCGCGCTTCAGGAGGGGGTGCTGTTCCAGGAGACACCCCGCGCCAGCGGCGAACCTGCGGTCTCTCCGGACGGTTCCCGGCTGGCTGTCGTGATCCGCGCGAAGGATCAGCCGGAGAAACTCGTGATCTGGTCGACGGCAGCGGCGACCGAGGAGGAGAGCAGGCACGCCGCGAGGATCGAGAAGATCCTCGCGCGCGATCCCGAAGATGTTCCGCCGGTACGGACGAAGCCGCTCCCGCGAAAGCCTTTCCATTCGCTGACGATGCCGGACGGAGGCGATATCCGCACCCCACGCTGGACGCGGGACGGCAAGGCGCTGATCTTCGCGCACCGCGTACCGGACGCGGAGGGCGTGCTGCACTTCGATCTGTACCGCTGGGATTTCGAGGAGCTGACACGCATCACCATCCTCGCCGACGTGCGCGAGGCGGACCCACTCGACGAGCGAAGCGCAGTCGCGGTGCGCAGTCGCTTCGGTGCATCCCAGCTCGTCACGGTCGACCTTGCGAACGGCGCCGTCACGCCGCTTGGCGAAGCGACCATCGACCAGGTCATCACCGGACCGCGCGTTAGTCCGGATGGGAAGCAGGTCGCGCACGTCGCGCATCGCGGCGGACGCTGGACGCTCATGGTCGATGACACACCGATCCCTGTTGCCGGCGACCCGGCAACACCGGCGTGGCTGTCGAATGAAGAGCTGGTAGTGACGGTCTTCTCCCGCGGTTTCGCCGAACTGCATCGCGTCCGGCCGGGCGGCATCTCCAGTCCGATCACCCGTACCGCGGGCGGAGCATTCGACCCCGCTCCGGCGAGCGACGGACGGATCTTCTTCACGAGCCTCGATCCTGACGGCTATGTCGTGCGTGTACTGGAGAAGGTCGAGACGGCTCGTGACGTTCCTGCGTACGACGAGGCGCACGTGCCCGCCTTGTCTCCGCTCCCGGGCGCACGGGGCGCGGCAGACACGCCGCGGGGCGCATCGGTGGATGCAGGGCGCCCCTACGGCATCGGCCGGCAGGAGTGGTCGTGGTTCGCAGGTCAGAGTCATGCACTCGGGTATCGCGCCACAGAAGCCGGAGTGCGTTTCGGCGACGTCGTCGGCCGCCTGAACACGCTCGTCATGGCGTCGCTTGGCGACGAGCACGGCGTCGCTGTGGCAAGCGCTTGGCGCGGGTGGCCCGTGGAGGTTCACGCGCACGTCTATCGCACCGGGAACGATGACGGTGTGGAACTGCGTGGCGAGTGGTCGCGCAGGTTCCCGCGATCGTCGCTCCGACTGGAAGCGGGCACGCTCGCATCGGAGCGTTTGTTCGCGACGGGCGCCTTCTCCACGCGACAGATTCGGGGCACGATGCGTTTCGAGGAAGGAGTGCGCTTCGAAGTCAACGATGCTCATTACCGCGCTGTGCTCAATGCCTCGGTCCGAGCAGGCGCGACTCGCATCGGCGCACGCTACCAGCGCGATGGCGGCAGCACGATCAGTCTTGGAGGTCTCTCGTCGTCGATTCTCCCTCGCTCTGCCTACGCGCTCCGCGTGCTCGATCCTGCGCTCCCGGTGGCGACGCTCGCGGGCGATGAGTACGATGGCTGGCGCATCGAGACGACCGTGCCCGGCGTGCCCTTCACCGCGTTCTATCAGCGCCATGACTTCAGCGGCGCACAACTCTCGCTTGCCGGAGTCGAGGCGGAGCTCAGGGCCGAGCCGTTCCCGATTCTGAAGCTCCCCGGCCTCGGCTTCACCCTCGGCGCTGCCCGGATCTTCGATGCGCCGTTTGAAGGAGACATTCATTGGTGGTTGGGAATGAGGTGGCGTCCATGATCCATATTCATAACGGCGACGTCGTGGCCACGCTGGCGCGCCGGAGCGATATCCCGGGCCAGCACGTCGCATACCGCGAGTCGCTCGTCACCGGCGCGGTGGTGCCCGGCGACGGCTGGATCGACACGCGAGCACGTGCGCTCGTGGCGCGGTACGACGAAGACCTGCTGCGTGTTCGGACAGAAGTGCTGGAGCAGGAGCAGATGCTCGACGCGGCGCCACAGAGCGGCGAGATCGTGTTGTGGTTCGAGCACGACCTGTATTGTTTGGTGCACCTCATTCATCTCCTGCAGCGCTTCGGTGCCGGCTCCCGCGTGAGCGTCGTGTGGACGCCCGAGCCGCTCAGCAACAGGGACGAGCAGGCGCTTCATCTGCTTTTTGAGTCGCGTGCGGCAGCGTCGCCGTCGATGATCTCGGCGGCGCGCGGTGCCTGGCGTGCGTACACGTCGCCGGATCCGACGCTGCTCAACGAATGGCTCGATCGGGACAGTCGCGATCTGCCGTTTCTCCGCGAAGGCTTCCGGCTGCACGCCTCGCGCTTTCCCTCGCAGCAGAACGGATTGGGTCGCATCGAGGCGCACGCGCTGGAGCTGATCGACGGCGGGGTGCGCGACTTCATGACGCTCTTCGATCAGGTCAGCTCGCGCGTGCCGCGCTTCGGCTTCGGCGACCGCGAGGTGTTTCAGGTGTTGCAGTCCATGGCGACGTACGCCGTGCCGCTGATCACGCTCACGGGCGAGTTGCCCAAGGCGCTGTTTTCAATCACGCCGGCGGGCGAGAACGTGTTGCGCGGCGACGTGGACAACATCGCCATCAACGATCCCGACCTGTGGCTCGGCGGCGCGCATGTGACGAAGGAGGACGTGTGGCGCTGGGACGGCACGCGCGTGAACCGCTCGCCCGGCTCCTGAGGTTCGAGGCGACCGACGGCGCGCCCCTGGCCGGGATGTTGTACGAGCCCGCTCGATCGACCAGGCGCGCGGGGATCTTCCTTCACGGAACCGGCGGATCGTCGGTGTTCGAGTCGAAGCGCACGAATACTCTGGCCGCAGTGTTTCTGCGCGCAGGCATGGCCTGGTTCCCGTTCAACAATCGCGGCTCGCACATCATCCGCCGCCTGGGCAGAACCCTCGGGGGTGCCGCGTTCGAGAAGATCCGTGACTGCGTCTTCGACATCGATGGCGCATTGCGCGAGCTGCGCCGTCGCGGATACACCGACATCACGCTCGTGGGCCATTCCACTGGTGCGAACAAGATCGCGGTCTACGACCACTACAAACCGCGCAACCGCGTGAAGCGCTACGTCCTCCTCGGCGGCGGCGACGATACAGGTCTCCTTTACGAACAGCTTGGCGCGCGGCGCTTCGTTGCAGCACTGACGAAAGCGCGGGAGAAGCTTCGCGCACGGCGCGGCGACGAGCTTGTGCCAGCGTCCCTCTCGAAGCTGGCGATGAGCTGGCGCTCGTTCTACGACATGGCCAATCCAAACGGCGACTACAACGTCTTCCCGTTTCTCGAGGCGATCCGCGGGATCCGTCTCTCTCGCTATCCGCTCTTTCGCCATCTGCGCGGCATCCGCAAACCCTCACTCTTCCTCTACGGCGAGAACGACGAGTACGCGTACCGCGGCGACGTGCTCCGATGCGTCTCCGCGCTTGCCGAAGCCCTCGGCCCCCGTCCCAACATCGAGCTGGCGATCCTGAAGGGCGCCGATCACGGATTCACAGGGCGGGAGGAGGCGATGGCCAAGGTGATTCTGGCTTGGATGGGGAGGGGGTAGTGTTCGGGTCTTCGGTCTTCGGTCTTCGGTCTTCGGTCCTCGAGTCTATCGAGTCTTCGAGTCTTCGAGTCTTCGAGTCTTCGAGTCCAGTCTCGAGTCTTCGAAGAGTGTCACAGGTTCATAGTCTCAGAGTCGCATAGGAGAATCGCCTGTGAGCCTGTGAGCCTGACGTTCTTCTCGAAGACTCGAAGACTCGAAGACTCGAAGACTCGAAGACTCGAGACGAGACCCGAAGACCTCGAGACCCGAAGTCCCGATCACTGGTACCCCCCCACCGCAGCCAGCACCTCGAACG
>JANMSA010000066.1:0-5348 GCA_031388865.1 Acidobacteriota bacterium
CAAGCTGGCCGACGAACGGCGTTACGCCGAAGCGGTAGTCGTTCTCCAGGGACTGGTCCGGGAAAACGCCGGTCTATTCGACGTTTGGGACAGGCTGGGGGAATTGCTCGCCGAGATGGGCCAGTATGAAGAAGCGATCCGGGCCTATCGAGAGGGAATGAGCAGGATGCAGCGGTTCCTGCCGGAGATGGCCTTGTCGCTCGGCCACGTCTACCTGAAGGCCAGTCAACCGGACGAGGCAGAACGATATGCGCACCTTGCGTCGAAGGGTCTGCCTTCGGCGGCGCACGGACTTCTGGCCCGAGTGGCGCTCGCGCGACGGGACTTCGCTTCAGCGGAGCGTGAGGCGGCGCTGGCGATCGGTACACAGAATCTCCAGCCCGCGACCATGCTGTTGATGGCGGACGTGAAGCGTGCAGAAGGCGATCTGGCAGCCGCCCTCGATGCGACGGCCGCGGCCGCGAAGCGTGCCCGCGAGCTGAATGTCGCAAAGCTGTATCGACTCGACTCTCTGCGGGGCGACATCCTGGCGCGCATGGGGAGGGTAGAGGAATCGATCGCGGCATACCGGCGCGAGATCGAGAACTTTCCGCAGAACACGCAGGCCTATGCGAATCTCGCCATCATCTACTTCATCGAGGGGCCCCGTGCCGAGGTTGACCGTCTATTGGAGAAGATGGTCGCCGCGAATCCTCATCCCGGCGCATACGAGCTCGCGGCGCGCACGCTCGAATCGCTCGAAGACCGCCATGGGGCGGCCCGGTGGCGTCAGCTCGCAAAAAAGCCCGGCCTTGCGGCCGGGCTTTCGACGTTGCGTTGACTGGCGGTTAGAAGCGGACGCCGACCGACAGGCGATACTCGCGAGGATCCTGGTAGGCGTCGCGATTCGTCGGTTGTCCGAACGTAGGGCTCTTCGCCCAATGCACTCCCTCCACCGGTTTGGTCGTGAAGGGGTTGAATGCCGTCAGCGTCGAACGCGTTCGGTTGACGAAGACGGTCTGTTGGATGACGTTGCCGCGGCCAGTGGCCGGATACTCCACGCCTGATTCATTGAAGACGTTGATGATGTCGGTCTGCACGAACAATTGCGCACCCTTCAACGGCGGAGATAGGTAATTCAGAGCGAGGTTGGTGGAGGTGATCGAGTCTGTCCTGAAGCCACCCCGTTCGCTGAAGTAGTACCAGACGCGCGACGGTGGAGTGACATACCCAGGGTTGGCGATTCCGTCCGGCAGCGCTGCGCTCTGCCGGATGTCGATCGCACCGGCGGCTGAATAAGGCAGGCCCGTGTGAAAACGCTCCAGCAGCGAGACATTGAAGCGACCCACCGGCAACGGCAGGTTGTACTGCATCCAGAGTGAGCCGCGATGGCGAACGTCACCGGCGAGATAGCCGACGGGATGGTTCTGTTCGAAGTTCTGATACTCGGGCGCGCAGAGAGCCGAGTCGGTTCCCGGCACCGACGCTCCGCCGTTGCAACCGGCGAGCACCGTGGCGTTGTTGAACTGCTCTCCTTCGACGTTGCCACGCAGCTTCGAGAAGGTGTAGTTGCCTCCCAAAGTGAGCCTGTCGGTGATGCGGTACTGACCTTGCGACTGGAGCCCGTTGTATTCGCGCTCGAGCCCGCTGCCGCCAGTCTCGATCACGCCCTGATCCACGCTTCTGGTGCTCGGCGCCGGAAGTGCCGCCTTGCCCGTGGTGAGGTCCCTCCGCAGCACATAGAAGTCGTTCCATGTGCGGTGAATGATGTCCGCACGGAGGAACGCCCGCGGCGTGATCTGCGACCCGTAGCCGACCGAGATCTCATCCATGCTCGGCGCCGTGAGGTTCTCACCGATGCGTGTCGTGAAGCCCGGGATGTCCAGCGAGTTGATCAGCGAGGTGTTGTTGATGCCGCCCTGACCGTCGAACCACTCAAACATGCGCCGGATGACTTCGGCTGTCGGGACGAGGTCGGCGGCGGGAGTCGCCGCACCGAGCGGATTGATGGCCGGTCCGCGGTAGTTCCAGTAGTACGACGCATAGCGGCCGCCCTGGGAGGTCGCGTCTCCAGCGCCCTGGTCGACTTTCGAGGCGTACTTGCTGTAGCTGGCAGAGAAGCGATGCTGGCCGTTGCCCTTCACGTCATAGGTGACGCCGAGTCGGGGGCTGAAGGCGCTGTCGTCCACCGTGGTGACCTTCGACTGATTCTTCCCGTTGGCTTTGTCACGGCGAACGCCGATGTTGAAGCTGAAGTTCTGATTGAGATCCCACTTGTCGTTGATGAAGAACGACGACACCTGGAAATCCGAGCCTTTACTCTCCTGCAGGAGCGGGTGATACGCGACGAGCGAGTTCGTCGGATTCGCCGTGAAGTGAACCGCACTGCCCACGGTGAAGAAATCGCCCCACAGGCGATAGTTGCTGCCCGACTGATAGTTGTCTTCGATGCGGAGCTGATGGAAGTCGTCCCAACCGCCGGTGATGCTGTGCTCACCGATGGACTTGGTGGTCAGGAAGTACGACGCCTTCACCTGCGAAGACTGGTTGTTCCGTTCCTTGTTGCGGCAGATCCCACAGAACGTCGACGACCAGGCGCGATTCGAGGTTCTGGTGTCACGCAGCAGCGTGCCGAGGATGCGGTCGTTGGTCGTAGCGCCGAAGCCCACGATCGCGAAGTTCATCTTGCTGTATTGCGCTTCGACGAGCAGATTGTCCGTGAAGACCCCGTTGTAGTGCAGCCCTTTGAGGCTGTTGGGCCCCTCGCGATTCGAGAGACTGGCCAGGTCCACGACATTGCCGAAGCGGCTATTCGTCTCTTTCCGCTTCACGTCGAGATACGAGCCCACCAGCGAATGCCTGGAGGTGACCTGGCCGGTCAGTTTTCCTTCGTAGCGCGTCTCATCCACGCCCTGCGTGAAGGGGATGCGGGTGACGACGGTTTCAGCGCTGAGACTCGATTTCTCCTGGCGGCCGGCGGCGAAGAACCAGAGGCGATCGCGGATGATGCGGCCGCCGAGAGTGCCTTCGTAGACGCTATTGAGCTTGTCCACGTGATCCGCTTCGCCGACGAAGTCCGTCTTCGACTGCCAGGTGTCGTTGCGCAGGCTGTCGCGGAGCGATCCGGAGAAGTCATTGCCGCCGGACTTGGTGATCGTGCTGACCACACCACCGGTGAAGCGGCCGTACTCCGCGGAGATCGCCCCGCCGGTGAGAATGGTCGTCTCCTGCACCGCGTCCTCGATGAAGAGGTTGTGCGGCTGACCGCGCAGGTTTTCGTTCACGACCACGCCGTTCACGAGAAAAAGGTTGTCGAACGACTGCGCGCCTGAGATCACGATCTGCCTGTTCGGTCCGGCGTCGTTCACTCCTGGCGCGAGCAGAGCCGCCGCGGCAATATTGCGATTCAGAGTCGGCAGCTCCGCGAGCTCTGCTCCCGTGAAGTTGGTACTGACCTCCGAGGTCTCCAGTGCCGCCGGAGCTGCCGCCGTCACCGTGATCGCCTCGGTCATGGCAGAAGGCCGAAGGTCTGCGTCGGCTCTCGACGTCTGCGCGAGATTGACGCGCAGCTTGCGCGTGACCGTCGACAGGCCACTCAGCTCGTACTTGACCGTGTATTCGCCCGGCGGCAGGGCCGGGAAGCTGTATCCGCCCGAGTCTCCCGTGACGGCAGTGCGGGTCCCCTGCAGCGAAGGGGAGGACACCGAAACGGTGACACCGGGCAGCCCGTTGCCCTCCGTAGTCACGGTACCCACCAGCGTACCGGTAACGCCCTGCCCGAGGACCATTCCACAGAGCAGCAGAACGGCGATCGCCGCTCCTGACCGAAACAGGACTTTCATCAATTTCTCCTACGTACGGGAACCGCGTTGATTGGACGAGGCCGCCATTGTACGTGGAAGGCAACGAAGTGTGTACGGACCGGCAACGAAGGCGGCCCCCCAGGGGGCCGATTGAAAACTTGTCGCGTGCGCGCGCGCCCGCCCGAAAGACGGGCGGAGCGGGACGGGGTTAAGCGACCGGCTCTTCCACAGGACGGGGCATCAGCACGACTTCGTCGCCATTCATGGTGAAGTCGATGAACTCGGGGACGTGATCCTTGTTGCGGATCATGAACTCGGAGAGCTCGTCCTCGAGGTGGCGCTGGATGGCCCGGCGCAAGGGGCGCGCTCCGGAGTTCGTCTCTTCACCAGCCTTGGTCAGCAGCCAGCGGATGACGGAGTCGTCCGCCGTGATCTGCACGTTCTTGTGCATGAGCGCGTGGTTGACGTCGTCGATGAGCAGGCGGCAGATCGCCCGGAGCTCGGTCTCGGTGAGCGGGTTGAAGATGATCACTTCGTCGATGCGGTTGATGAACTCGGGGCTGAACTCGCGCTTGAGCTCCGTGTGGATGAGCTGCTCCGCCGACTTCTGGTCGGCTTCGCCGCTCTGCTCGCGGAAGCCCATGTGACCCTTCGTCGCGAGGTGTCGCGTGCCGAGGTTCGAGGTCATGATGATCAGCGTGTTGCGGAAGTCCACCTGGTTCCCCAGCGAGTCCGTGAGAATGCCGTCCTCGAGGATCTGCAGGAGGATGTTCGTGATGTCGGGATGCGCCTTCTCGATCTCGTCGAGGTGCACGACGCTGTACGGATTGCGACGCACGCGTTCCGTGAGCTGACCCCCTTCTTCATGGCCGACGTACCCCGGAGGCGACCCGATCAGCTTCGACACCGCGTGCTTCTCCATGTATTCGGACATGTCGAAGCGCACCAGGTGCTTCTGCGATCCGAAGAGGAACTCCGCGAGCCGCCGCGCCACCTCGGTCTTGCCGACGCCAGACGTGCCAAGGAAGACGAACGAGCCCATGGGGCGGTTCGGTGAGGCGACTCCGAGGCGGGAGCGGCGGATGGCGCGGGAGATCGCGCGGATGGCCTTGTCCTGACCGACGATGCGCTGCATCAGGATCTCTTCCATGTTGATCAGCTTCGCGGCCTCGTCGGCCTCGATCGACGTCACCGGGATGTCCGTCCAGGAGCTGATGATCTCCTCGATGTCTCTCTGGGTGACCTCCATCATCTCGTCACCGATCATCTCGCGCTCCTGCTTGAAGCGCTCCATCTCTTCCTTGAGCTCGATCTCCCGCTCGCGAAGGAACACGGCCTTCTCGAAGTCCTTGTCGGAGATGGCCTTCTTCATCTCTTTGACGATGGTGCGTGTCTCCGCCTCCAGGCGGCGCAGGTTCTGCGTGTCCGCAACGCGGCGCAGCTTCACCTTCGCGCCCGCCTCGTCGATGATGTCGATGGCCTTGTCGGGGAAGAAGCGGTCGGTGATGTAACGGTTCGACTGGTACACCGCGCTCTTGATGGCGGTGTCGCTGTACTTCACCTTAT
>JANMSA010000069.1:0-2151 GCA_031388865.1 Acidobacteriota bacterium
CGTCCATTTCCGGCATCATCACGTCCATCAGCACGACGTCGATGTCGTCGTTCTTCTGCAGGGCGTCGATGAGAACCTGCCGGAACAGAAGCGGAAGATGCTCGAGCAACTGCACGAGTCGGATCCGGTGCTGGCGGGCAAGAAGGCTCTGATCGTGGACGACGACATGCGCAACATCTACGCGCTGACGTCTCTGCTGGAGCGGCACAAGGTGAAGGTGCTCTACGCGGAGAGCGGACAGGAAGGCATCGACGCCCTGCAGAAGAACGACGACATCGACGTCGTGCTGATGGACGTGATGATGCCGGAAATGGACGGCTACGAGGCCATGCGGCGCATCCGTTCCATCGAGGAGTACAAGAGCCTGCCCATGATCGCCCTCACCGCCAAAGCGATGAAGGGAGATCGCGAGAAGTGCATGGAAGCCGGTGCCAGCGACTACATCACCAAGCCGATCGACGCCCAGCAGCTGGTGTCGCTGCTGCGGGTGTGGCTGTACCGGTAAGACGCACAAAACATCGGTAGCAATCCGGCGGCGGGCGGAAGCCCGCCGCTTTGTTTTTCTGTGGCGCCTCTACCGCTTGGAGAAGTTGACTTCCTCCTGCCGCCGAGGGAGCCCCGGGCGTGGCCGAGCTGAAACTGTTGGATCGGATGCGCACGATCATGCGTGCGCGTCACTACAGCATCAGCATCCGTACGGAAGACGCGCATGTGCAGTGGGCGCGGCGCTTCATCCTGTTTCACGGGAAGGGACACCTGGGGCATGATGGGTGCGCCGGAGATCAACGGGTTTCTCTCCTGGCTCGCCGTCGATCGGAACGTGGCGGCGTCGACGCAGAATCAGGCGCTGAGCGCGTTGCTTTTTCTGTACCGCGACGTTCTTGGCGACGAAGTACCCTGGATGGCGGAGCTCGTACGGGCGCGCCGTAACGGATCGCGTTCCGGTCGTGCTCACGCGTGACGAGGTGCGGCGGCTGCTGGCGCAGTTGAGTGGAACGGCGCAGCTGGTGGGCCGGCTTCTGTACGGGACGGGGATGCGTGTCCTGGAGGGCTTGCGCTTGCGCGTCAAGGACCTGGACTTCCAGAGCGGCGAGGTGACGGTGCGCGGAGGGAAGGGGAATCGCGACCGCACGACCACGCTGCCCCGCGTTCTCAGCGTTGGCCTGCGGTGCCATCTGGAGAGCGTGCGAGCGCTCCACGATCGCGACGTGCTCCACGATCGCGACGTGACCGAGGGATTCGGCGCGGTCTGGATGCCGGAGGCGCTGGCGGTGTGAAGTACGCGGGAGCGAACCGTGCGTGGAGTTGGCAGTGGGTGTTCCCTGCTGCAGCGCGCAGTGTGGATCCGCGAAGCGGCGTGGAGCGCCGCCAGCACGTCAGCGAACAGGTCATCCAGCGGGCCGTACACGCAACGCGGGTTCGCCTGGGCATCGTCAAGCCCGCCACTCCGCACACCCCGCGACACTCTTTCGTCACGCACCTCCTGCAGTCCGGCCATGACATCCGCACGGTGCAGGTGCTTGGCCACGCCGATGGGAAGACGACGATGATCTACACCACGTCCCCGGCCAGCAGGGTGGGCACGGCGTCCGCAGCCCGATGGACGCAATCACGATACCGACTCCGAAGGTCACGTATCCGCAGTCCCCGCATCTCGCCCAAGCAGCCCGAGTACCGACGAACGAGAGTATTACGGGGAGAGCGAGTTGGAAGCTCGGAGGGGATACGGAGACGACGGGAAGATTACGCGCGCGGATGGACGTCGTCTAAAGTAACGTATCAGTGAGTTGGGCGCCCGGTTCACGTCGCTGTACTATCACTCAGGGACTGTTCATACCTGCGAGAAATCTCGCTCGTCGCTTTCCGGTGAAGGAGAGAAGACATGGCGCACCCTAAGCTTGGAACCTTTGTTCGCAATTTCGAGGACACGGTTTACCAAGCTATTTCCGTGGTTCTGGGGGCGGTCGTGGGACTCCTCGCCGTCCGTGGGTTTATGTTCGACGCTGCCGAGGAGATCGCATGGCGGTTGTTTTGGCATGCAGTTCTTAAGGGCCAGAAAATAGGATCGGAGGGCTGGAGTAATGTTTTCCAGTCGGCCACGTTCACCAAATCACTGGTCGGGGTACTAGTGGGCGCCGCACTCGGCTATGC
>JANMSA010000072.1:0-2544 GCA_031388865.1 Acidobacteriota bacterium
GTCGAGGGACCTGGGCGGGGCATCAAGGGCTCATGCCTGTTGCCCCGCCCGCCCGGGTCCCTCGACTCGACGCTCGGGATGACAGCGTCTTTCTGCCGCGCGGACTCAAAGGCGAATAAGCGCTGCCGCGCGGACTCCGCCGGACGCCTCCACGTCGTCTTACGCCGGTGGCGCACTTGCAAGAATGCGCTGCTGCTCCGACTTCGCCCAGCCGCAGAGCGTCTGCTTGTCCGCCGCGGAGAGTTTCGCGCCGGGATGGAGCCAGAGGTATTGGCGGATCGGCATGTGGCCGTCCTCGACCTGCTCGCAGACCTCTTCCATCTTGTGCGCTGCACGCTCAGGCGTGTAGGAGTTGAAGTCCGACGTGGAGAAGTCGCGGCGGCCGTGACCGACGTGGTCCGCGAGCCACCAGGAGATCGGCGAGAGGTTACTGTACCAGGGCCACCTGGTGTTGTTGGAGTGGCAGTCGGCACAGGAGCGATCCAGGATCGACTGGACCTGCGGTGGCGCGACGAGCCTCTTCGCCGGATCGACGGGACGGTTCTTTCGCTCAGGGCGCAGGCCCTGGCTGACGAGGTAGACAACGCCCAGCACAGCGAAGATACGGGTGATCCATTTCATTCATGAACCTCGATAGGTGGAGTATCCGAAGGGGCTGAGGAGCAATGGAACGTGGTAGTGCTGCTGCTCTTCATCGATCCGGAAGACGATGGAGACCTCCGGGAAAAAGCCGCCGGGATTGTACCCGCCGGTATCGAATGTCAGGCGATACGTCCCCGCTTCCGCCCGATCGACGAGTCGCGCGCGGCCGTCGTGGTCGGTGACTCCCTCGAAGACGACGCTGGCGTCGCGAAGCAGCACCACGCCCATCGCGGCGGCCGGGCGGCCTTTGGCAGTGTCCAGAACGTGAGTGGTGATTCCGGCCATCAATTCCTCTCACCATGAAAGTGTGACGCCGTCACGCGGTCACCAGCTTTTCCAGCCGCAACCCGATGATCTTGCGCTGCTCGGCTGCGGCGTTGCGGATCTCTGTTTCTCGATCGTTCGGCAGGCGTGACTGCAGGTTCGCGAGGATGTCGTCTGCACTCTTTCCGGTCGCGCAGATCAGGAAGACGAACCCGAACTTCTCTTCATAGGCGCGGTTGCCATCCTCGAGCGCGTGCATGGTCTCCGCAGAGGCGCCCTTCGTGCCCGCCTGCTCCTGCGAGGACCATCCGGGCTTGCGGTCACCAATGCGAGGGTGTGCGGCAAACGCCTCCAGCCGGTGCTGGTCATCGAGAGCGTCCCATTCGTTCCCCGCGGACTGCATCAGGTTCTCCCACGTGTTGAACGGCCGGGCTTCCCACATCCGCGCCGCCCAATGGTTCGAGCCGCACACCTTGAGCAGCTCGCGGGGAGTCAGGAGCGCATCGATGCGACGGACCGCCGCGTTTCGGATTCCTTCCCGCGTCGCCGATCCCCACACGCGCAGGCGACTCACGCCACCGTCAGGAAATACGTTGACGCGCACGTGGTTGAAGGGGCCGTCACTGAGCAGCTCCTCGATGAAGAAGTGGCGCGAGTGGGCCTGCAGCTTCGTCCGCGCCAGAACCTCGGTCCAGTTCTCGCCATCGCCGCTGGCGTCGATCGACGCCATGTCCGGGTAGTTGCCCTTGAAGTGGTTCGTGTCCACTTCGATGCGACGGACGCGCCCTTCTGTCGCGAGCTTGATCACCACCCAGTCGTAGCCTGGCCCGCGCCGGCGCTTCGTCTCCCACCCATCGCTCATGTTGTGCGCGCGGCCGGGCATGATCAGGTTGTGCTTCGGCCCGAAGAACGCGTCGCTGCAGTTCAGTACCTGCGCGCCGTTCTCGGCGGCGGCGAGATCGATTTCGTGGTTCAGACCGCCGATGAGGCGCCATTCCGGGACGACCTCGCCATGCACGCGCAAACGCGCGACGCCGCCATCGGGGAAGATGTTGAGACGGAGGTGCGTCACCGCTTCCGCACTGTTCAGCGGGAAGACATTCTCGCTGTCGCCCTGCAGCGGCGCGCACGCCAGGATCTCGCGCCATTCCGCGCTGAGCAACTCCTCGACGCCCGCGTCGCAACGCATCGACGTCGCCTCGATCGAGCACGACTCCGGATAGTTCCCACGAAAGTAGCTCGTGTCCACCACGACCTCGCGCACGATTCCGCGCAGACCGAGGCGGATGATGGCGAAGTCGAACCCGGGGACGCGTTTGCGGCGGCTCTCCCAACCGTCCATCCACTTGCCGCGGTCGGTGTACTCATGCTCTTTCCAGTCGGCTTTCCCCGGTTTGAGGAGGTTCTCCTTCTCGGCGAAGTAATCGTCGGTGGCGTACAGCACGCTGCCGCCGAGGCGCTCGCTGGCAAGGTCGAGGAGGTCGCGTGCGTCGGACACGGCGCGTACTCTAGCCCCCATCATGATACGCGCTAGATTACGCGCCGAGTCCGACGCACCCGACCACCTCGACCATGCCAGCGAGCGCCACGGCGGCAGCGTGCTGTACGCCACCCACCAATACATAGCCGAGAAGGAGA
>JANMSA010000079.1:0-10813 GCA_031388865.1 Acidobacteriota bacterium
CGCAGCGCGATACCACCGGTTGAGGCGTCCCCCATCCTCAGCGCCCCGGCAGGGGCGCAGGACCCATTCGGGAGGAGGCACAGGGAGAGGGCCATGACCGTCCCGTCGACGTTCGCACGAACTTCGCGGCGGTCCCGCGCCCCTGCGCCGGGGCGCACTTCAAGACCTGGGAGCTTTACGGGGGATCGCGCTGCGCGCTCAACCACCGGCTATTTGCCCTCACGCCTCCGGCGTGTCGTACTGCATGCTCCGGCTGCCTACTCCAGAATCACTCCAGCGGGTTATGGCGTCGCAGCGCTTCGACCGCTTTCTTCTGTCGAGTCTGCAGCTCTTCGAACGCTCCGCCCAGCACCGGGCCGCCGACGGCGCGCAGAGTCTGGGCGGCTCTAGCCACTGCCTCGGTCATCGAGCGCGGATCCTGACGGCGCTGTTTCGGGCCGGGGGCGGCGGCGACGATCTCTTCGAGGTCGAACTCTGCCCGCTCCAGGGGATCGCGCTTGATGTGCCGGAGGTTTTGAACCGTCACGCCGCAGTAGCCTCCCAGCTCGTGTTCGACCAGCACCCGCACCATCACATTCACATACGCGACCCAGAAGCCACCGCCCGTGACATGCACCGGTTCCCGGCGCATGCCGTACTCCGACTCCAGAAATTGGAAGTCGCGTGCTACGTCCTCTGCAAAGTTCTCGTGGGTATACATGATGGTCCGGCCGCGTAGTCTAGTAGATGTTGCGGCGACTTGAGGAGGTCCGGGAACCCGGGTGGCCGGTCAGACATACTCTTTGTCGCTTCGCGGCGCGGCCGGCAACTGCGCATCCAGCGACTCGCGGTACCGCACGCATCCTCGTAGAAACTGCGGCCACTCCGGCACGACCGGCACCGGGTCCGTCTTCTCCGGAAGCAATCCCCAGAGGGCGGGATGATGCCAGCACAGCTCATTGCCGGAGCTCTCTCGATGCTGGCGGATTCCCGCGCGAAGCCGTTGAACTTCTTCGATGAGCTGCTCGCGCGAAGAGTGCTCGAGATCGTCGTCGATCAAGCAGTCTCCTTCGTCGCGCCGAACCACCCCTTCAAGCGCTCCTCTTCCAGCCGCCCTTCGAGAAAACTCCACAGCGCGGGACAGCCCGCGTGGACCTGCGGGCCGACGCGACGGACGACGCGCTCGTGAGTGATGCCGTTCTCTTTCCAGCTCTGCCCTTGATTCGCCAGGTTCAAGAGGACGGGCATGGCACGGTCCGCGGCATGGGCGAAACGGGCCTCGGGAGTTTTCTCTTCGTCGAACTCCTGCCAGAGCGCCATGAATTTCGAACGCTGAGGATCCGGCAGAAGCCCGAAGATCCTCGTCACCGCGACCAGTTCGGCGGCCTTTCTTTCAGGCCAGCCCTCCTCCGCGTAAACAATGGTGTCGCCCGTGTCGATCTCGCCGATGTCATGAACGAGGAGCATGGCGATCACTCTGTCGATGTTGATGGCGGTTTCCGCATAGTGCGCCATGGACACCGCCAGCAGGGCAATCTGCCAGCTGTGCTCCGCGGAATTCTCGTAGCGATCCAGACCCAGCGGACGGGTCTTGCGCGTGACGCCTTTGAGCTTGTCCAGCTCGATGATGAAGTCGACGACCTGCTGCATGGCGTTCCGTCCTTCTCAATGCGATGCGGGCGGTGTGGATTCGGTGGGGCGTGGGGCTGACCGGAGTTCGCGATCGCTGATTCGCGTTGTCAGGAAACAACAGGCAAACGACTTCATCGACCCATTCTGCGACGCGACGTACTCCCCGGCAACTCCTCCACCGCCGGCACTGGCGCAGTGCCTCTCCGGAAATACTCCGTGGTCTGGCCCAGGATCACGCCGAACTTGCGGATGATCACGCGGTTGACCAGCGTCTCTCCATCGCCGAGCAGATACATCCAGTGCTCCATCCGTACGCGGCTGAGGGCGTTGCCAGGACGCAGTTGCAGGGTGTAGTTCCAGTGGAACGCGTTCCCAAAAGCATGACCGACCGCAGGACCGATGACGTCGTTGGCGACGGCCTCATACCTGTGCTCGTCAATCTTTCGAATCTTCCAGATGCGTTGCTGAGTGCGGCCATCCTGGAACGTGAAGTCCTGCGTGATCACGATGTCGTTCCCCTCGCGGCGCCCGAACAGCTCCGCGCGGAAACGACTCTTCGGTCGCCCGGACCGGGTCTCGAAGACGCCCCACGCCCGGACCGGTCCCTCGAAGAACCGATCAGGCTCGAATCGTGGCTCAGCCCCCGCGAAAGCCTCGGGCTTCAGAGTCTTACAGCCGCTCAGAAAAATGCAGAGAACGACGATGGCCGTCGCGGAGACTTTGGAGATGGTCAGTGAACGCATGTCTATCCGCAAATGCAGGAATGTGTCCGACTCTGATGGGCAGGAGGCTGAGTCAACCAGCTCTGCCGGCCGCGCGGCTAGATCCGTGTCTCTTTTTTCGCCAGCGGCTTCGCCATATTCTGCTTCACTCTGAGCTTCACGATCCTTCCGATCTGTCCATAGGGAATGGGCCGATCGAGGGGAAACCTCAGGTTGCCTTTCTCCCCAGCGTACTTTGCTACTGCGCTCTCCAGTTTCGCGTCGCCTTTCAGGGGCGGATAGAAGCCGATGTGTTTCTTGAATGCGGCGAAATAGACGAGCGCGCCATTCAGAGTGAAGGCAGGGATCTGGGCGAGCCTCGCTGGCTACAACGCCGGATCGTCGACGGTGCGGCGGCCCGCCTGCGTGCGAAACAATTGCAGGACTTCGCTGGCGCGGCGGTCAGCGTCGACATCGACGTTGGATCCGAGCCACAGCACCTGTTCTCCGATTGTGACCCTTTTCGCGGACGCGGAATGCCACCGGTAGGTGCGGTCGGACGCGCGCAGGAGGCGGAAATCGTTGCGATACGCCTCCCCGGTCTGCAGCGAGCGCGTCCACTTCTCGATGGTCTCCGGCACGTCGGCAGCGTGCAGCACGTTCTGCCATCCCTCGCCAATGAGCACATCACGGGTGCGGCCGAAGTATCTCGCCGTAAAGTCATTCACGAACGTCAGCGCGCCCGAGAGGTCGGACGTCCAGATCTGCACCTCAACCGCGTCAAATAGCTCCAGATGGCTCACGGCGGGAGTCTAGCGCAGGTTCGAATACCCAATCGGCGTTTGATGGCCGCTTGTGGGCGAAACCTCCACCTGGTCACGACTCTTCATCAGCGCCCGGCAGGGGCGCCGGATCCACGTGGAGTGCGCTCGTGCGGCGTCTGCCGACGATCCACGCGAAGAGAGGCTTCTCGAAGATCCTGTCCCGCACGAGCGACTGTTCGAGCTCAATGAGTGTACGGAGCAGCGGCTCGTTTTCCGGCTTCATCATCTCTTCGTGACGGACGCGACAAAGAACCGGGTAGAGGAGATTGCCCCAACAGGGTCGTTCCCAGAGAATCTCGAACCGCTCGTGAAGAGCGGGAACGATGCGACTGGATCGGATCATTTCAGACGGATCTGCCCCGTCGTAGGGGATGCCAAACGGCATCTCCCCTTTGACGGCCTCGGGCAGCGACTCGTATGCGCGCCGGGCTTGCACGAGGTGTTCCTCGGACCACTCGTCGCGGGACGGACCGACATACTCGTCGGCGTAAACGAGGCCGCCTTCGCGCAGCGTCAACGCCACGCGGTCCAACAGACGGTCGGGGTCGGAGATGTGGTGCAGGGAGCCGTTGAAAAATACTGCGTCGTAATGATCCGCAGGAAAGTCGAGCTTCTCGCAGTCAGCGACGGCGTAGCGTACGCCGTCGAGGCCATGACGCTTCGCGTTCTCCTTCGCAAGACGCACGGACTCCGGCGAGATGTCGTACGAGTCGACCTCTTCACAGATCCGCAGCCACCTGAGTGCTTTCTCCAACGTCCCGGCGCCACAGCCAATGGAGAGGCCGAGACGCAATGGCTCGTAAGCCCATCCTGCTTTGAATCCGTGGGTTGGGTAGGCCCACCACGCATCGGTCGCGCAGGTGTTGACGTAGCTCCGGACCAGAGGGTACTCGGCCCAGTACATCGTATCCGCCGGGGCGATCGCTTCGCGGTCCCAGAACGACGCAGCGTCGGCAGATCGGTCGGACACACCGCGATTCTACTGCCGCAGTAAACGTGAGCGTGACTGTCCGTTGGGACAGCTCAGCGGTGCGAGAACGCTGGCTCCCGCCAGGCGCGACGCTGCACCCCGACTGAAGCTTGTACTATGAGCCATCGTCGTTGATGCAGTTCAACTGTGAACGTGAGGACATCCGATACGCGTTGACCGATGGCGGGATGCCAGCGAAGGAGGAAGACCGATGCCGTTCTACCTGACCCGGTTCAGTTACACGCCAGCAACATGGGCGAAGCTCGTCGAGAACCCCGAGGACCGCCGCGCGGCGGCCACGCAGTACATTGAGGCGGTCGGAGGAACGCTGCACGGATTCTGGTATGCCTTCGGCGAACACGACGCATACAGCCTGTGGCAGGCTCCGGACAACGTCTCGATGGCAGCCACCGCAATCGCGATCAGCGCCGGCGGAGCGCTCAGCTCCTTGCAGACGACCGTTCTGCTCACCGTCGAGGAGACGCTCGCTGCCATGAAGAAGGCCTCGTCGATCGCGTACCGGCCACCGGGAGATCAGGGATAGAAGCACTCCGCCAGTCACGCGACCGGCTCGACCTGCGTCAGGGACGAGGCCCGGTTGCGGCCAGAAACCGCGTGACCAGCACCGACACGCCTGGCATCGCCTCTACCGAGTGTGTGGCCCCCGGCTCGAGCGGCACGATCACTCCGGCGACGAGCCGGATCCGTTCCTCACCCACGATCAGCACGCCCTCGCCGCTGACACACTGGATCGTCACGGCCTCTTTCGCCGCGTGCGGCGCGAGCGTTTTTCCATTCCGCAGCGTGACCTGGAGGATCCTGGTCCAGACCGTTTCATAGAGCTTCACGATGTCCTGATCGGGCCCTTCTCCGGCACTGGATACAATCGTCACGAATTTCATCGTTCCACCCCCATTCAGTCGAAGCCCCGCGACCAGACACAGCACGATCGTGGCCTGCGCGGACCCTGCCGCGCGAGCGCCCGCAGTGGCCTGCGATGCACCCCTCTGCCGGCTCAGCCAGCCTCCCCGCTGCGCGTGGCTCCCTCTGCCGCCGGTCGCAGGCGGGCATGTCGTGCCTTGTCGATCGCTCGGCTCACGAGATCTCCTGCCAGACCCTGGGCCGTCGCGCCCTGTCGCGCAGCCGTCCCCGGCACTACGACGAACTCCCCGCTCCGCCATGACTGCAGGCCGGCGCGCGGCCCCCCGGACGACGTCCACGCAAGCCAGCCCGTGAGCATGCGCGTGAGCGTACCCGGACCATGCTCGGCTTCAACCGACCACTCCCGCCCGAGGCGCGAAAGGAAGGCTTTGCGCGCGAGTCGCGAGACGCGGATGAGCGGGCGGGCGTCAGCCCTGTCTGTGGGGTAACGATGCAGGATCCGCTGGCGGATCTCGGCCAGCTCGGCGCGGTCGGGTGCGATGCCATGCAGTTGCTGCTCGAGGAAGAGCACCGCCCCTCGTTCCACCGCCTTCAGCCAGGTGAACAGTTCCCGGGCCCGGCCCGTGCCGCTCACGAGGATGCCGGAGCTCGCCAGACGCGGCGCCACGTTCCCGAGCAGGAGCATGTTGACCGGGGCATGAGGGATGCGGCTCGTCTCGATGAAGGTTCGCAGCATCGCCTCCGCCGCGCGCTTTGGCGAGAAGGGAAGGGAGTCGTAGCCCAGGTAGTGCCCGCCCTGTTTCAGCTCTTCGTGGCGCGACACCGCGGCGAAGTCGAGGAGGCTGAACGGGAAGATGTAGTAGTAGAGCACCGGGGGCCGATCGGGAGAGTCGTCGTTGATCGTGGCCAGGAGTTTCCGCGTCGCCAGCACCGACTCGTCGGTCTCGCCGGGGAAGCCGTGAATGAGCGAGATCCCCGCGACGACGTCGTGCTGTGCCAGCGCCTGGATCGCGGGCCGCACCTGATCGATGCGCGTGCCCTTCTTCATCGCATTCAGGATGCGCTGATCGCCGGACTCCTGACCGATGAAGATCTGTCGCACGCCGGCCTTCGCCATCAGCGCCACCGTCGGCTCTGCGAGGTCCGATACGCGCGCATAGGCCCAGATCGCATGCGGCGAACCGCCGCGGTCCACGAGCCGGCGGAGAATCTCCTCCCAGCGATTGTGGGGGAACGAGGCCGTGGCGTCGGTGAGGTTGATGCCGCCATGCGGGGTTGCAGGCAAGGCCAGGATGCGGTCGACCGCCTCCTCCGGTGAGAGCGAGTCCGGCGACGAGAGCGTCCGGTACGTGCAGAACTCGCACTTGAACACGCAGCCGCGCTGGGTCTCGAGCCCGTACTCGATCGGCTGGGTGGCCGGGTCCACCGGCGGCTCGATCCGATTGCAGAGACGCCAGTCGACCGCTGCCAGCGTCCGGAGATCGAGTTGTTCGACGTGGCCGGTATGCGCGACCGTACCGTCCGGGCGAGGCAGGTAGAGCCCCGGAATCTCGTCGAGCGCGCCTCCGTCCCTGATCGTCTTCACGATGCGCGGCAGACGCAACTCGCCCTCCCCAACACACAGCACGTCGGCGTCGAGCGAGAGGAACGTCTGCGCGTTCGTGGCGTAGTAGTAGCCGCCCACGATCAAGGTGGAGCCGGGCAGGGAGCTGCGGATCAGCGCGACGAAGGCGCGCAGCCACTGCGCGCTCATGATGAACGTGGTCGAGAGGCCGACGCATCGGGGCGGAGACGTTCGAGCCCGCTCCAGCCGGCGGCGCCACCAGGCCAGCTCCTCGGTCCCCGGATCGACCACCTCCCAGGTCAGCCCTTCCCGCTCGAGGTGTGTGGCGAGCGTGGTGGCGGTCAGCGAACGATGGGCCGGCGAGGGCATGTCGTGGCCGGCGAGGAATCGCTCCATTTCGAGCGGCGCTCCTACGTACGCTTCGAGCTCGGCGATGGCCGCGCCCACAGGAGCGATGAAATCGGCGCCGAGTGTACGGCGGACCAGTGGATCGACGAGGAACGCGCTCGGGGGTTCGAAGGGGACGAGCAACAGGATGTCGGTCTTCACGCGGGGACCCTCAGTGTGGATGCACGCCTCAGCTTGCCGCGCAGTGTGGTTGACGTCTCAGCGGGAAGTCAAGGTCGTGCCCGCCCCGGCTCCGGCGGGGAGCGATCGATCGTGAAGAAGCAACCGAGATCGCTCGTCAGCTCGCCGAGGCGCTGGAAGCGGCACACCTCGGGCATTGGCCGACTTTCGAAAATCTCGCGCCACTCTCACAGGTTGGTGACGGCCCTTCCGTATAGTCGGGCCATCCTTAGTTTCGCGGAGAATCCATTGCTGTACAGAACCATGAGTCTTTCCGTCGCCGTGTGCAGTCTGATCGCCCTGCCGGCTCCGGCGGCGACGTTCACCATCAGTGGGTCCAAAACGATGTATGCGCTGAACTCGGCCCTGGCCGCCGAGTTCGAGAAGGCGCATGAGTCGGTCGAACTGCGTGTGCTGGATGAGGGAACGACCCGAGGGATCGAGGGGCTGGTGACGGGGCGGATTGATGCCGCGGCATCGACGCGTCCGCTGACGAAGAAGGAGTCGGATGCCGCTCGAAAGCGTTTCGGCAAGGAGCTCGTCCCCAAGGTCCTG
This sequence comes from Acidobacteriota bacterium, assembly GCA_031388865.1. Classification (GTDB taxonomy): domain Bacteria; phylum Acidobacteriota; class Thermoanaerobaculia; order Gp7-AA8; family Gp7-AA8; genus QHVT01. Next base: position 7,675 of record JANMSA010000079.1, read on the forward strand.
GCTCTCGAAGGCGTGAGCATTTACCTCCACCCTCGGAACGGGGTGAGCACGCTCGCCGTCGAGCAGATCCGGGGCATCCTCACGGGCCGGATCACGAACTGGAAGGACGTCGGCGGCCACGACGCCGCGATCCGCGTGCACTCGTTCTCCGACCATACCGGCCGTTACTACTACATGGTCGAGAACGTGATGGGCGGAGCGCCGTTCGCGAAGGGCACGCGGTTCTGCAAGGAGGACCCGAAGCTCGAGCCGCACAAGCGCCTGGCCGATGAAGAGCGCCAGATGCTGGATGCCGTGTCGGACAACCCGGATGCCATCGGGTACGGCGATCTAAAGAAGGTGCGGGTGGTGAAGATTGCCCGGGTGCGGACGGCGGACGGCGCATACCTGCCCACCCCCGAGCACGTGCAGGCCGGACGCTATCCCCTCTCCCGCCGGCTGATGCTCTTCGTCCGCCCCGAGGCCCCCAAGCCGCTGCACGACTTCGTGCGGTGGGCTCCGACACGCAACGACATCGTGCGCGAGCTCAACTTCACCCCGGTGCGGTAGCACCCAGCATGCTGGTGCGGCGGTTCCAGGACGGCTGGAGCGGCCGAGTTAGCCGTGAGTTAGCCGGCGGATTTCGACGCTTGATTCTTGACGAGTGCCTTCAATGCCGAGAGTGAAACGCCCTCTCGCTTGGGGTATGCAGCTTCGCGTTGAATGACGATCGATGCGGGTACTCTCACTTCGTAGAGGAACGCGACCTTCGCTCCATTGATCTCACCTACTGGAAGGCGACCCCTCCCGAAGTGTGTGATGTGAAGCTCAGAATCAATGGCGGCGCGACTTAGAAAGAGAACACCCCGTTCACCGACTCGGGCGCCCGAGGTGTCGCACATGAACCATCCGGGGGAAGCAATGAACCTTAGCTGAAGGAGCGTTACCTTTCCACGTCTCGAGGACTCTGACAGTCGCCACTTTTTGTGGCGCCGAGCTAGAGCCCACAGGTTCAACGGCCGCCACGTCCCCTACGACGATGATCTCCGCTTTGTTCGACAGCTGTTGGATGCTCACCAACGCCGAGTAAGCCCGCACAGGCGACGTGTGCGCAAGAAGCAGAAGAGCCGCCGCAGTGGCGTGGAAGAAAGCTCGCATGATCGTTTGCCCCAGCGGTAGCCTCGTGGTTCCGCCGGCTAACGTCCCCAGCTCAGAGGCTTCGGCCCGCCGGGAAGAACGTGAAAACCAAGCATACAAGCGAGCGGGCCGAAGTCCGGTGCACGCCGAGTTAGAGCGCCCCAAAGCGACCGCTCGGTCGAAAGAACCAGATGGTTGTGGCCGATAGCAGAACGAGGCAAACGCCGATAAGAAGTGCCAGTAGGCTCGATTCATCCAAAGCTCGGGATTGTGGTTCGGAGGACCGGTCGCTACCGAAGCAGAAGCGGCCGCGCTGTTGAGATACACCAAGCCGAATGACAGAGCGCCGCGAGTGAAACACCAACGCGGATGTTTTTCAGAACGTCGTCATTGGTGGCGCAGCGCTCTAACGGCCTACGCGTCAGCGGCGTGGACCGCGACGGGAGATGGTAGCGCACTTGGAGCATATGAACGCAGCGGTCCACGTCCGCTGCACGCGGGAGTTAGCCGCGGGAGCTTCGCCGGTGGCGTGCGACGAAAGGAGTTCGTAATGCCAATTTGGAAAGACCTCAAGCGGATCGTCCGATCCCGCATGCAGAAGACAGGCTAGTCTTACAACGCGGCACGCCTGCAACTCGTAAAGAAACAAGAGGCCCCACCCGACTACGCCCCCACTGCGGGCATGAGCAACGCCGCCGTTGAGAAAGCCACGGGTCGCACCTGGGCTGAATGGGTCGCAATCCTCGACAAGGCAGGCGCCGCGAAGATGGACCACGGCCCCATCACAGCAATCGTTGCGAAGCATGACGCCGGCAACTGGTGGACGCAGATGGTCACGGTCGGCTACGAGCGCATTCGCGGCCTTCGCGGCCGCGGGCAGCGCCGCAGCGGCGCATGGGAAGCCGCAAAGAACCGCACATTCAACGTTCCGGTGGAAACGCTGTTCTCAGCGTTTCCGGGAGACCTGGAAACGTGCGAAGCCCGTCGCGCTCGTCTTCGGGAAGCACGAGATCACGTTCGAGTAGTCGCGAAGTTGAGTGGAGCGGGCGCCGCGCCTTCACCGCCCCGCGGCACGACGGGCAAGTCCCAGCAGCCATCCAGCCGAATCGCAGAGCCTGACTTCGTCTTGATGTCGTCGATCGCGACCGGGACGCTGAACCGCTACCTTAATTCCCTCAGTAAGTTACGGCAAATTCCCATTGACGCGAGTGCGGAGCGCGGTTATAACGGAGGCCTCTCTCTCAGCAAGAGTCCGACACCCCGTTGTTCCCCGGCAGGCAGGTGCCCGTCGTAGATGAATATGAGCGCACAGTCACGTGCGGCGGATGAAGGTGAACATGAATAAGCGGTTCGAAGTGGCTTCGTCTGGGCTCCGTGAAGCAACTTCCGTATCCGGCTCTTCCGCTGAGGGTTGCCAGCCGTTGCGGGTGGTCGTTTGCAGTCCGCACCAGGTCTTTGTGAGCGCTCTGCGCAGCCTCTTCAGCCAGAAGCCGCAATACGTGGTGACTGGTGACGCACTCGCCTGTGATGCGAATCTGGAAAAGGCCGTGAGCCAGGGTACCGATGTGGTCCTGATGGACTTCGATCTCCATGACCGCAACGCCGCCGTCATGTCGTCGCTCGAGAACTTTCTGCGGAAGACGGCCGAGATTCCGACCGTAATTCTCTCGTCGGGCCTCGACCCGGAGATGTGCCAGCGCGCTCTGCGCGCGGGCGTCACCGGCATCGTTTCAAAAAACACCACTGGTGACGTGCTCATGGATGTGGTCGACCAGGTCAGCAAGGGCCGCATCTGGCTGGAGCGTTCGCTGGTGATTTCCATGTTCGCGGACTCGTCTCACAATGTCCCTGCGAAGTGCAAAGCGAGGCGCACGCTCGACGAGCTGACGGCGCGTGAGTGGGAGATCCTGGGCATTGCATCGACGGGTGCGACCAACCGTCAGATTGGCGAAAGGCTCTTCATCTCCGCATCGACGGTCCGGCATCACCTTTCTTCGATCTTCGTGAAGCTCGGCGTGTCATC
>JANMSA010000089.1:0-5257 GCA_031388865.1 Acidobacteriota bacterium
AGCAACCCATCGCGCGTTCCGGTGGTATCGCGCTATGCGCTCAACCACCGGCTATTTGCCACCACGCCTCCGGCGTGCAGACGACCACCGTGCCTCCGGCATGCCCGCCACCACGCCCTCCCGCATGCCCGGCCACCGTGCCTCCGGCATGCCCGCCCACCACGCCCTCCCGCATGCCCGGCCACCACGCCTCCGGCGTGCCCGCCACCACGCCCTCCGGCATGCCCGCCACCACGCCCCCCTCCCGCATGCCCGGCCACCGTGCCTCCGGCGTGCCCAGCCACCACGCAGACCGCCCCGGGGCGGAATCGGGCCGCGATGCCCCGCGCGATTGCGCGCTCCACACAACTACGGTTTCATGCGGTGGTGTGGCGCTTCACGCCCACGCGATTGCGCGCTGTGCTGCACGCCGGAGGCGTGATGGCAAATAGCCGGTGGTTGAAGCGCGAAGCGCGGCTACCACCGGTTGAACGGTTCCCCATCGTTCGCGCCCCGGCAGGGGCGCAGGACCCCGACCGGCGATTGCCCTTCAGGCCAAAGGCGCGCGCTTACGTCCACTCTTCGCGACCCGTCCTCGGATTTCGCGAGCTCTTCCGGCGGTCCACATCGGGAATGACGACTTCGCGGTGCGGGCGGGTGCGCTCGAACTCTTCCACGAACCGGGCGGCTTCGTCGATGACGTCGTTGAAGGTGGGAACGGGCGTCGAGGCGGCGCGGATGCGCTCGCAGTGTGCGCGGTAGGCCTCGCAGCGGAGGGCCGCTTGCTCGAAGCGAACGCGGTACGGCTCATCCTCGGCAACCCGGCGAATGATGTGGCGCTGCAGGTCGGGGATACGCTCAATGTGGCTGCAGAAAAGGATGACGTCATTGCCGGCGAGCAGCGCGCGGTCTGTGATGTCCTCGTAGGAGCCGAGGTCGGAGACGGCGTGCATTTCCATGTCGTCGCTGATGGCGACGCCGTCGAAGCCGACGAAGTTGCGCAGGAGGTCGGTGGTCATGCGCCAGCTCAGGGTGGCCGGCAGGTCGGGCTCGTCGATCTGCGGATACGTGCCGTGGCCGATCATCACCGCGCCCGCTTCGCCGGCGAGGCGTTGGTAGGGAACCAGATCGCGCTCGATGAGCTCCTGCACGGGGATGTCGATCACTGTCGCGCCGTAATGCGGATCGGCGGAGCCGGCGCCGATGCCGGGCCAGTGCTTGAGGCAGGCGGCGACGCCCGTGGAGTGCAGGCCGCGGACGAAAGCGCCGGCGAGCTGAATCACCGTCTCCGGATCCCGGCCGAACGCCCGCCGCTCCAGGCCCTTCGGGGCGATCTCGGAGCTGATGTCGACCACCGGGGCCAGGTCGATCTCGATGTCAAAGTAGCGCAAGGCGGTTCCGATGACGCGGCCGAACCACTCCGACATGAACTCCGGACGGTCGCCTTCGCCGAACGCCTCCGCACTGGGCAGGCCGGGAACGAGATGGCGCAGGCGGTCGACGCGTCCTCCTTCCTCATCGATCATGAACAGCGGCGGCCGCTGCGCGACGCTCTTGACCTCTTCCACCAGCTCGCGCAGATGCTGCGCGCTGTCGATGTTCCGGCCGAACAGCACGACACCATACGGGCTCGAATCCGCGAGGATCGATCGTTCGAGGGGGGTGAGTTTCTTTCCGGCCAGGCCGATGCCGAGTACGTCAGTGGTCATTCGAATTCATCGTATCGTTGCTGGTCGCTGGTGGCTAGTTGCTGGAGGTTTGTGCGCCAGGAAGAGACTCGCAGAGGACCGGCCAGTTTGAGCAGGCGTGCCGGCCAGGCCGGAATCCGCCGGCAACCAGCAACCAGGAACCAGCAACTAATCGAGCAGTTTCTGCTTCAGTTCGTAGAGCACGTTCAATGCCTCGCGAGGCGAGAGGGTGTCCAGGTCGACCTCGCGGACTGCGTCGACGATGCCTTGTTCGCGGGTGGAGAAGAGTCCCAGCTGGCGGGTGCCGGGGCCGCGCGGCCGGGTTTCCTCGACGACGTCGCGCTCCTTGCGCTCCAGGGTTTCGAGGATCTCGCGCGCGCGACCGATGATCGAGTGAGGGATGCCGGCAAGCTTCGCGACCTGGATGCCGTAACTCTTGTCGGCGGCACCCTCGACAACCTTCCGCAGAAAGATGATCTGCTCGTTCCACTCCTTCACCGCGACATTGAAGTTCGCAACGCGCGGCTTCGTCTTCGCCAGGTCGGTGACCTCGTGATAGTGCGTCGCGAAGAGCGTGATCCCGCTGCGTGTGGGATTGTCATGGAGGTACTCGATGATGGCCCACGCCAGCGAGAGCCCGTCGAAGGTGGAGGTACCGCGGCCCACTTCGTCGAGGATGATCAGCGAGCGGTCGGTGGCGTTGTTGAGGATGTTCGCGGTCTCATGCATTTCCACCATGAACGTCGATTCGCCGCGTGCGAGCTGATCTGAGGCGCCGACTCGCGTGAAGATGCGGTCGCAGATCCCCAGGCGTGCCTTCGAAGCGGGGACGAACGATCCGGCCTGGTTGAGCAGCACGATCAGCGCGACCTGACGCAAATAGGTGGACTTGCCGCCCATGTTCGGGCCGGTGATGATCTGGATTCCGTTCTCTTCGCGCCGCACGTCGGTGTGATTCGGGATGAAACGCTCGGAGGTGATCTGCTCGATGACGGGATGACGTCCGTCTTCGATGCAGAGCTCGGCCTGCTCGCTCAGTTGCGGACGGACGTAGCGGTTGCGGACCGCGATCGTCGCCAGGGACGCGAGCGCGTCGACCTCCCCCACCCCCTGCGCTGCCGTCAGGATGGCCGGACTGACCCGGGAGATCGACGCCAGCAGCTCGTCGTACAGCCGGAGCTCAATGGCCACCGCTCTGTCTTCGGCGCCGACGATCTTCTCTTCCAGCTCTTTGAGATCCGGGGTGATGTAGCGCTCGGCATTCGCGAGCGTCTGCTTGCGGATGTAGTCCGGCGGCACTTTGCCCATGTTCGACTTCGACACTTCGATGTAGTAGCCGAACACCGAGTTGAAGCGGATCTTCAGGGAAGAAATCCCGGTGCGCGCCTTCTCCCGCATCTCGATCTCCAGGAGAATCGTCTTCGAGTCGCGGGCGATGTTCCGCAGCCCGTCGAGATCGCGATCGACGCCGTCTGCGATCACGCCACCGTCGCGCACGTTCATGGCCGGATTGGGATGGATGGTTTTCGCGACGAGGGAGATCACCTCCGACAGTGTTGTTGGTTGCTGGTTGCTGGTTGTCTGCGGCATCGCGCCTGGCCCGCAAGCAACCAGTAGCGAGCAACGGGTGCGAAGCGCCGACAGCAATGGTCCTTGCAGCGGCACCATCACCTCGCGTAGCTCACCGGTGGCGAGCAGCGAGTCAACCAGCGTGAGGCACTCACGGGGGGTGGCCGTACGCAGAGTGATGCGCGAGGCCACGCGTTCGAGGTCCGCGATGCGCTGCAGCCGCGCGGTCATCTGTTCGAGGATCGCGCGCGAGCGTGTGAGCTCGTCGACGGCATCGTGGCGGTCGAAGATCGCGGAGGCCGATTTCAGCGGACGCGTGAGCCAGCGGCGCAGCGTGCGGGTGCCCATCGCGGAGCGGGTGGCGTTGACGACGCTCCATAGCGTGGCTCGCGGACGTGCTGCATCCCGCGACTCGCACACTTCCAGGTTCGCGAGTGTGGCCGCGTCGAGTTGCAGGTAGTCCGCGTCGTTGTCGACGCGCAGCGCGCGCACGTGCTCGAGAGTCCGCTTATGGCTGGCACTGGCGTAGCGCAGCGCCCCGCCCGCCGCAGAGATCCGCGCGTCTCCGTCCTCGAGGCCGAAGCCGCGCAGCGACTGCGTCCCGAAATGCCTGGTCAGGTAATCGTGCGACGCTCGCTCCTCGAACATCGACGGCTCGAGTTGGGTGATTGGAATCGACAGCACGCCATTCGCCTGCGTCTCTTTTGGCACGATCGCCTCACGCGGACCAAAGCGAGCCAGATCGTCGTAAAGCCGCGGATCCGTCAGCGAGCTGTACGCGGTGACGAAGAAGTCACCCGTGGAGACGTCGAGGTATGCCGCGCCGACAGTGTCCGCTGCCGGAACGAGTGAGACCAGATAGCAGCACTCGCGGTCGACGATGCTGGACTCGGTGGCCGTGCCTGGCGTGACGATCCGCACGATCTCCCGCCGGACCAGCCCCTTCGCCTCCTTCGCCTCCGCCGCATCCCCGGTCTGCTCGCAGATGGCCACCCGCAACCCGCTGCGGATCAGTTTGGCGATGTAGCCGTCCGCCGCGTGGTACGGCACCCCGCACATCGGCGTCTCATACTCCTGTCCCTTGTTGCGTGCGGTGAGGACCAGGTCGAGGAGAGGCGCGGCCTTCTCGGCATCCTCGAAAAACATCTCGTAGAAATCGCCGAGACGGTAGAAGAGGATGGCGTCCGGGACCTGACGCTTGATCTCGAAATACTGCTCGAGCATGGGGGTGAGCTTGGTGAAGGGACCGGGCATCGGGGCGCTGCGTATTCTAACGAACGATGAACGCGGAACGATGAACGATGAGCGTCCGGGTCATCTCGCAGCGGTGGGACGCCGGACGCGCAGCAGGCGTCCATCATCAATGCGCAGCTCCACGACCACCGCCTCGCGGAGCTCGCTGTGCGGCACGCGGTCCAGAAGCACCACCCACCGGTCCTCGGCAGCGCCCTCTCCGGCTCGGGCGCGGGCCACATGCACGACCTCGTAACCCTTCAGCCCACGCGCCCTGGCGATCGCGAGCGCGTGCCGTCCCGCTTCGCTGGAAAGGATGCGACCCTTCGGCCGCGACGGGTCCTCGAAGCCGGCGAGCAGCAGGAAAAGGACTACGCAGAATGCAATCCACGCGACGTAGATCCACGGGAACAAGCGCCGGAGCACGCTGCTATCATACGGGCCGTGACGCGGAGCGAGATCGAAGAGCAGCTGAAGGCGCTCGTGCTGCAGGAAAAAAACGTCGCGGACGAGCTGCTCACTCCGGAGACGGCACTCGCTGACGCCGGGATCGACTCGCTCGACTCGCTGACCATCCTCTTCGCCATCGAGGAGCACTTTCACATCTCCATCCCCGACGACCGCGCCCGCGCCATGCGCACTTTCGGCGACCTGGCAGACATCATCGCTTCGCGGATTTTGGATTCAGGTTTTTGGATTGAGGATTTGAAGGCGGATACGGCGATAGCGCGGGGTAACCCATACACAAAACACAATACTCAATACACAAAACGCGAATCGGGGTCAAC
>JANMSA010000861.1:0-4409 GCA_031388865.1 Acidobacteriota bacterium
GCCGTTCCGTCCAATCGAAGGTGACCGCACCAAACAGCAAAGGCGCGGAGAAGCCGCGCCGGATCCGGCGAGCATCCCGTGACGAAAAGTCGCGGTATTGGCTCCGGTCAATCGGATACGGATAGGCAGTCTCCGGCCACACGATCAACTCGGCACCGGCGGCCTGGAGCGCTGCCGATTGCTGCTGGAGATCGGCAAGCTGCCGGGAAGAGTTCGCGCCCTTCTGTCCCAGTGCGACGTTTGGCTGCACAATACCGACGCGAATCTTCGGCGCGCGCGCTCGCTCCTGGACAGCCTGCTGAATTCGATAATGACCGTAACCAAGGGTGAGCAGCACGATCGTTGCCGCGATGGTGGCTGACACCAGGCGCCGCCGCGGATCAGTAAGGAGGTCGTAGATCGCGCCGTTGACCATCAGCAGGAGTGCGGTGACGGCCAGAGTGCCGCCGAGATCGGCAATCTGAATGACGTACGGCTGCCACGCCTGCGTGATGAACACCCCGAAAGGAAAAAGAACCGGCAGCAGAAGTTCGGCCGTGACCACGGTGAGCGGCGCGACCAGGCTCGCAGGAAGTGGCCGGCTGCGGCGAATGACTCGGAACGCCCAGGCGGCGAAGAGAAAAACGAGTCCCTGGTAAGCGCTGAACAGAATCAGAAGCAGTCCCGCAACCGGCCATGGAATGTGGCCAAATCGATGGAAGAGGCCTCCCATCCAGTAGAAGCCTCCAAGGTTCGCAATCAGACCGCACCAGGCGCCGAAGAGCACCGCGCGGCGCGTGCTCGATGCTCGATCCACGACGAAGAGGAGAGGTACAGCCGCGATCCAGGCCAGCGGCCACAGATCGAAATCGGGGGTGGCCACGAACCAGAACACACCGGAAAGCGTGGCCAGGGCGAGCCCGCGAAGCACCTCGCGGTCAAGTGAAAGTCGTTGTGCCAAGGCTGGACGAGTCTATACCCTGCATGACACAACGAGCAATTCTGGTAGCGCCCCGCCAGCACCACATCGGTCAGCGTTTAACACGCGGCGCGGTTGTATGATAGCCGTCGATGACGCGCGTCGCAGTCACCGGTATTGGCATCATCTCTGCCTTAGGCCGCGGCCGGGCCGCCGCCAGCGATGCCTTTCGCAATGCACAGAGCGGCATCCGTCGGATCGCGAGCATCGATGCAACGTCGCTTCGATCCAGAATTGCCGGCGAGGTTCCGCTCGCAGCCCTGGACGGCATGTTCGCCGAATTCGATCGATTCAGCCGCTTTGCGTTGCTTGCCGCCGAAGAAGCGGCGCAACAGGCGAACTTCGGCCGCGATGCGGCCGACGCTCATCGCGTGGGCGTGATCATCGGGACCGGTCTCGGCGGTTGCGAGTCGCTGGACGCCGCGTACAGGCGCGTCTACAAGGAATCGCGGACTCGAGTGCTGCCCGCCACCATCCCCTCATCGATGTATAACGCGGCTTCGAGTGCCGTGTCGGCCCGGTTCGGTGCCAAAGGCATCGCCTACGCCGTCGTATCGTCGTGCGCGTCGAGCGCGTATGCGATCGGGCAGGCATTTCAGGCCATCCGGCACGGCGAGGCTGACGTCATGTTCGCCGGGGGTGCCGACGCGCCCATCACGTATGGAATCGTTCGGGCATGGGAATCGATGCGCGTCCTGGCAATCGACAACGAGCATCCCGATCGTGCTTGTCGTCCGTTCAGCGCCGACCGCCAGGGTCTCGTTCTCGCCGAGGGAGCCGCGATACTGATCCTCGAATCGTTCGAGCACGCCGCCGCTCGAGGCCAACACCACCTCGGTGAAATCGCCGGCGTCGGCATCACGAGCGACGCGGGACACGTGACCCAGCCGTCGACGGACGGACCCGCTCGGGCGATGTTCATGGCGCTGTCTGACGCGGCACTCTCGACAAACGACATCGGCTACATCAACGCGCATGGCACCGGCACGCGCGCGAACGATATCGCCGAAACTGAGGCCATCAAGAGCGTCTTCGGCGATCGCGTCCCCGTCAGCTCCACGAAGTCGATGCACGGGCACGCGATGGGAGCGAGCGGCGCGATCGAGATCGCCTCCTCGCTGGTCGCGCTCAACGACGGTTGGCTCCCCCCGACGATCAACCTCACCATACCCGATCCCGCCTGCGATCTCGATTACGTGTCGAACACCGCGCGGCCCGCTCGCGTAGCTGCCTTTCTTTCCAATTCGTTCGGCTTCGGCGGGATGAACGGTGTCGTCGCGGTCAGAACCATTCATGGCCTCTGATTCACCGTCAGCCGTCACTCCGGCCTGCCCCAGAAGAAGCCCTGCCCGTACTCGAATCCCATCGATCGCAGGATATTCAGATCCTGTTCCGTCTCGATCCCCTCGACCACGATCGTCGCGCCGAGCGCTTCTCCCACAGCGCGGTAACGCCCGAGGTTTTCGCGGGCGGCCGGATCCTGCGACAGCCCTCTCACACATCGCTTATCGATTTTGATGATTTCCGGCGTGAGCAACACCAGACTCTCCAGGCAACTGTTGCCGAATCCGACGTCATCGATGGCGATCTTCACGCCGGCCTGGCGCAGCCGCTGCACCGGGTCGAGAAGATACGAGGGATCCCCGAGAATCTGCTGCTCGCTGATTTCGATGCAGAAATGTTCGAGCGGAATGCCCTCCGGAAATTCCGCCAGCAGGTGTTCGGTAGGGATCCCGACGATGGTCGACGGATAGAGGTTCACATGGTAGCGCTCGGGCGTGATGCCGCGCGCAGCGAGCAGTGCCGCGCGCAGACAATGATGATCGACGACCGTGAGAATGTTCTGTTCGGCCGAGAAACGGAAAAAGGTGTCGGGCATCTCCACGGCGCTTTCCGAGGAGAGGCGCGTGAGAAATTCGTAACCGATCGTAACCCGTCGGCCAGGCGCACCAGGGGATGCTTGACGGAAATGAAGCGCTGGCCGCGCAGGAGGATCTCGCGCCGGTCTTTTTCCGCCTGCATCCGGCGCAGGGTATCGTCGAACTGCGAGCCGGTGTAGGAGACGCGGTTCCCGCCGAGGCGCTTGCCATGGGAGAGGACCTGATGGGTGCGGGTGAGGAGTTCATCGATGGAAGGGGACTCCGTAGTGAGCATCATGGCCGCGATACTGGCCGTCACCGTCAGGTACCCGGCACCCAATTGAATGTACGTGCTGGTGATGACCAGACGCATCCGCTCCGCGAGTCGTTCAGCCTGTTCGACCGGAACGTGGGGCATGAGGATCATGAACTCATCGCCGCCGATACGGGCCAGATCATCGAACGGTCGAACGCAGCTCTGGAGCCGGCGCGCAACCTCTTTTAACGTGATGTCCCCCACGGCGTGTCCCAGGGAGTCGTTGATATTCTTGAAGCCGTCGAGATCGACCAGCAGGACCAGAACGGGCTGCTCTTCAACGCGCAGCATTTCGATCAGCCGGTCCAGACTCCTCTGCAGGCCGCGCCGGTTCAGCGTTCCGGTGAGGGGATCGGTCACCGTCAATTGCTCCAGTGCGCTGATCGCTTTCTGCAGAGCGGTAATGTCGAACCCGAACAGCACTACCCCCTCGAACAGGCCGTCGGGCCCGAGCATGGGCTGAAAGACAAAGGAGAACGTTCGCTCCTCCTGGCCTTCGGATTCCCCTGCCACGGTGAGCGTGATCTCCCTGGTCACAACCACGGGATCGTTCTGAACCTCATCGAGAGGTTCCAGAAACTGCTGCAGCACGTCTTCTGAAAATGCCTGCCGGATGGGATAGCCGAGGATCTCGCGATTCCCGCTGACGCGCTGAAACGAAGGGTTGGCCAGCTCGATGATGTGGTCGGACCCGCGGATGATACAGACCGCTGCCGGCGCGTTCATCAGCATCAGATAGAGATTGACGCGAGGAAGGAGGCCGAGCTTTGCCGCGTCCGGAGCGATGCTTCCCTTCAGCTTCAGGGAATTCGCTGCAGTCGAACGAAATCCGTGACGTCGGCCACGCGGTGGAGGTGTCTAATTCCAGAGTGCGAAGGTAAAGTTCGGCCCGCATGCTCTTCAGGGCGAGACGCAGAAGGCCCGGGATGAGCTGAATGCGCGCAGCGATGATGTGCGTGAGCTGCCCGGAAGAGAAAACCGGGGTGTTGATCGGACTCCAGTAACGTTCCTCGAAACCGCCACCCTCCACCGCGGGTCGCCGGATATCGTATTTCTGGAAGGCCATCGTGTGCGCCTCCCCGGTGCGGAGGACGGTTTCCAGCGATGCACGAAGGTTGCGGGTGCCGTCGGCGGCGGGGTCGTTCGGATTGTCGGGGAAAACCTCGAATAGGTTCCGTCCGATGATCCCTTCCCGGCTGGTCATCGTGGCGGCCAGATAGGCGTCACTGACGGCCACGATGCGGTAGTCGCGCTCCAGAACCAGGTACGACCCCGG
>JANMSA010000168.1:0-28529 GCA_031388865.1 Acidobacteriota bacterium
AGCAACCAGCAACCAGCAACGACTTCTAACGCCCTTCTTCCGCACCAGGCGGCGCCGCCCCGTACACGTGGCGGTCGTGGATGACGAGGTCGAACGGTTTCAGCTCGGGACTGGCCGGATAGGCCCGGTGCACGGCCTGGCACTCGTAGCAGACGATCACGTCTTTGACGACCCGCCAGACGATGTAGTCGAGGATCGTCACGGCGAGCAGGGAGATGCCATACGTCCACGGCACGAACACCGCTCCGACGGCGACCAGGGCCACGCCAGTCCTGCGGTTGAAGTCTTTCTGAAAGTAGAGCTGATCATGAGTGCAGGCCGCGCAGCGGGTGATGATCGCCCCCTCCGGCGGCGCGACCACGAGCGTGGACGCGCAGCAGTGTTCACACGGCCGTGGGCTCTCGCCTGCCTCGCGCGCGACGCGTTGCTCGCACTCAGTGCAGAGAAAGTGGATGGACGGCATGAACGGACCGGAGTGTATCCTGCTCCCGAGGTCGGCGAATGTTCGGTTCAGCTCTCGTGTACACGGGGCTCGCGATCACGTTTCTTTCTGCGATCGCAGCGGCAGGGACGCGGCGGCGGCGAGCCGCCACTGCCGTGATGGCGTCGGGTGTTGCGCTCGCGGCGATCGGCTTGTTGCTGCCGGTGAGGGAATCGCGGGCGGGAGAGCCCGCGTCGCAGCTCGATCGCTTCATCCCGGTCTGGCAATTCGACGAACTGCATGCGATTTCCATCGCCGCGCCGCCGGAGCGTGTATTCGCCGCCATCCGCGCCGTTCGTGCCGATGAGATCTTTCTCTTTCGGGCGCTGACCTGGATCCGCCGCGGAGGACGCGACCTGCCGGAAGGCATCCTCAACGCGGGGACCAGGGAATCGCTGATCGACGTGGCGCTGAAAGGCGGCTTCGTGCCGCTGGCAAACGACCCTCCCCGCGAGATCGTCATCGGCACGATCATCTCGTCACCCCGCGGTCAGGAACGCAAGCTGACGCCGCAGTTTTTCAAGGACTCGCTTCCACCCGGCTTCACAATTGCGGCGATGAACTTCGCCGTCGCTCCCGATGGGAACGGAGGCTCGCGGGTCACGACCGAAACGCGCGTCTTCGCGAACGGCGAAGCGTCCCGCCGAAACTTCGCGCGCTACTGGCGGATGATCTATCCCGGAAGTGCGCTCATCCGGCGTATGTGGCTTCGTGCGGTGGAGAAGAGAGCGCTCTCCTGAAGTGGTTGTCGGTTGTCGGGTGAAGGTTGTCAGTTGTCAGTTGTCGGTTGTCTGAGACTCTCGGCGCTTCGGCCCGGACACCGATTGCTCGAGCAGCGCCGGAGCGCATTTCGCGCGATCGCGGTAGCCGCTGGAGGCGGCTCGTAGGGTAGCCGGTGGTGCGAGCGAAACGCGACCACCGGTCCACCACTCCGGAATTTTCTCGACCCTGGCTGGGGTCGCGGAGTAACTCGCTTTGCATTTGGGTGGGCTACCGTACGCGCCGCCTCCAGCGACGTCTTTCACTTCACGCGCACCCGTGGTTCTTCCAGTAGGTGACTCGTTAGCTGACCCGCAGTGCGGAAATGCCCAGACAACTGACAACTGACAACTGACAACCGGCAACAACAAGTCAGCGCGCGCGTTCGAGGTAGCGGTTCTCCACCGGGTCGACGATGATCTCCTCCCCCTCGGTGACGAACGGCGGAACCTGCACGGTCACACCGTTGTCGAGGATGGCAGGCTTGTAGGAGGAGGACTGCGTGGAGCCCTTCACCATCGGCTGCGTCTCTTTGATGCGCGCGCGGATCTGCTTGGGCAGCTCCACGCCGATCGGCTTGACATCGTGGAACTGCACCTGCAGTTTGAGGCCCGGCTCGAGCCAGGCCGCAGCGTCGCCGAGATCCTCTTCAGCGATCTCGATCTGCTCGAAGCTCTCCGTGTTCATGAAGTGGTGCGCGTGGCCGTCTGAGTACATGTACTCCATCTCGTGCTGCCGGATGTAGGCCTGGTCGATGTCGTCGTTCGAGCGGAAGCGGTGCTCGAACTGATTGCCGGTGCGCAGGTTGCGGAGCTTGGCCTGGACCATGGCCCGGAGGTTTCCCGGCGTGTGATGGCGGAAATCCATCACCTTGCAGAGGTCGCCGTCGTGGGTGATGATCATGCCTTTACGAATGTCGTTCGCGTTCATTGGAATCCTTTCGCGTGAAGCGCTGCTGGTCAGCCGCCGGCAACAAGAGAGATAGACTGCGCCCGAGGTGAGAACGTGAAACTGACTCGAATCGCGCTCGCAGGCACACTCATCCTACTGTGTTGCCGGCCCGAGCGCGAAGCTCAAAAAACGGCAGACCCGACAGGGGATATTCCGGTGGGTGTGTACGGCGCGCTGACAGGCGACCAGGCGGCCTTCGGGACGTCGTCCGTGAACGGTGTCCGTCTGGCCGCCGATGAGATCAACGCGGCCGGGGGCATTCTCGGACGAAAGATCAAGCTGATCGTGGAAGACGATCAGGGCCGGGCGGAGGAAGCTGCGTCCGTGGTGACGAAGCTCATCACCAGCACCGGAGTGGTGGCGCTCATCGGCGAAAACTCGTCGAACCAGTCGCTCGCCGCAGCACCGATCGCTCAGTCGAATGGCGTTCCCATGATCTCTCCGTCGTCGACGAATCCCGCGGTGACGGAGAAGGGCGAGTACATCTTCCGCGTCTGTTTCACCGATCCCCATCAAGGAAAGGCGCTGGCCAGTTTCGTGCGCAACGAGCTGAAACTCGAAAAGGCTGCGGTCCTCATCGACAGGAAGAACGACTACTCGGTCGGACTGGGCGGCGTGTTCCGCAAGGAGTTCGAAGCGGCGGGAGGGAAGGTCGTCGCCGAGCAGAGCTACACGGGGGGAGACACGGAGTTCCGACCCCAGCTGACGACCATCCGCGCGCAGGCGCCGCAGGTATTGTTCATCCCCGGTTTCTACACCGAGGTTGGGCAGATCGCGATCCAGGCGCGCGACCTGGGGTTGAACGTGCCGCTCGTCGGCGGTGATGGCTGGGACTCGCCCGTGGTCATCCAGATCGGCGGGAAGGCCATCGAAGGCTCGTACTTTTCAGACCACTACTTCGTCGGCGACTCCCGCCCGGTGGTGCAGACGTTCGTCGACGAGTACAAGCGGCGCCACGGCCGCAATCCCGAGGCAACCGCAGCGCTGGGTTACGACGCGCTGAAGATCTTCGCTGATGCGACCCGTCGCGCGGGGGTCGTCAATCGCAAAGCCATCCGCGACCAGATCGCGGTGACGAAAGACTATCAGGGCGTTTCCGGCACGATCACCATGGGCCCGGATCGCAATCCGATCAAGCCGGTGGCGATGATCAAGATCGAGAACGGCCAGATGAACTTCGCGGGGTGGGTGAAGCCTTAGATTGGTTGGCGATTGGCGGTTGGCGGGGGAACGAAAAACAACGCCCGCACCTTTCATGTTCGTCTCCCGCCCAACCGCCGCCAACCGCCAACTCCGTCTATAATCCGGTCATCACCCAATTCGGAGGAGATCCTGATGCGTAAGACCGCGCTGTATGTTCTTGCTGTGCTCGTCGTTCTGACCGCCGTAATGCCGGCCGGTGCTGCTGAGAATCCGCAGAAGCCGGGGAAGTGGAAAGTGACCCTGCAGATGGAGATGCCCGGCATTCCGGTCAAGATTCCGCCGGTGACCACGGATGTCTGCCTGACCGAGGAAGACCTGAAGGATCCGCAGAAATCGGTGCCGAATGATCCGAAGAGCGACTGCAAGATCGGCGACTACGAGGTGGACGGCAACAGCGTCACCTGGACCATGACCTGCGCGAAGCAGAACATGACCGGCACCGGTGAGATCACCTACACCGATTCGAGCTACACCGGCTCGATGAAGATGACGGTCGGAGAGCAGGAGATGAACACGAGGTACTCCGGCAAGTGGCTGGGGGCCTGCACCAAGTAAGTGGTTGACGGTTCGCGCAAGGGTTGGCAGTAGGCAGTCTGCCAGGAGTCAGTAGGTTGCCGGCAGGAGCAGAGTCAAAGGCGGACGAGCGCGCACCAAGGCTTGCCTTTGCTACTGCCTGCTGCCTGCTGAAAGACCACTGCCTGCTGCCGACTGCCTGCTGCTGAAGGCCAGCTGCGCGCACATCAGCAGCATTCCCGCGTCGCGGATCAGCACGATCCACATGTCCCGGATCTTCTCGTCGTAGGTCTTCCCTGCCGCGGCGATGTCGAAGCAGCCACAGTCGATGGCGTTGGCGCGCAGCAGGTTGACGGTGATGGCGACCATGAACACGACCAGCATGGCTGCGATCAGCCAGCGCGCGGAACGCGTCCAGATGCCGAGGATCAGGCAGAGGCCGGCCAGGAGCTCGAGCCAGGGCATCACCAGCGCGGTGATGTTGATCAGCGCGCCGGGCAGGATGCGGTAGTTGTAGATCATGTGCGCAAAAGACGGCGGGTCGGCGATCTTCGGCCAGGCCGCCACGACGAAGATCGCGCCCAAGGCGATCTGGACGCGGACGGTGAGCCAGGGATGGGTGAGCGCTTCCCTGGCGGTCATCGGTTCGAACCCGCGCGCACGGCGCCGCCGCGCTTCTGCCAGTCGGGGAATCCGTCTTTGTAGACGTACACGTTGTTGAACTGGATGCCCCATAACTTCTGCGAGAGCATGTGGGAGTCCTCGCATGCGCCGCCCGTGCAGTAAATGACGATGGGCTGGTCCTGCGCGTCCTGACGCTCCGCGTAGAGCGTGTTGACCTTATCGTCGACGTCCGCCTCCCACACCGAGTACGGACGAGCACCGGCGATATGACTCTCTTCGTATGCGGCGGTGCGGCGCGCGTCCAGAAAGAGCGCCCCGCCCGCGTACAGGGCTGCCGCGTCCTCGCCGCTGATCTCGATGTATGCCTTATCGGGGTGCGGCTGGAAGCGCGCCAGCGGTTTCACCGCGGGTGCCGGCGGAGTGGTGACCGGCGGCGTTGGGGCAGCTTGCGTTGCGGCAGGCTTCGGCGCACCGGTTTCGGCGAAAGGAACGGCAGGGCTTGCGGCCGGTTCCGCGACCGGCACCGGCACCACCCTGACGGTCGCGTCCGTGGGAGCGACCGTGGTGGTGAGCGCCGCGGTCTGGGTGCTCGGTGGTGGGGGGACCCGCACCGGATCGCGCGGCGGCACGCGCAGCGCGTTGGGATAGAAGCCAGCCGGCAGCGCAAGTCTGCGCGTCGGAGCCGCGACGAGGTTCGCCACGACGGCGATCACCGACGCAATGGCGAGGAGCAGGAGGGACTGAAGGAACGCTCTCATGGCAGTCGCTGGTTATGACGCATCAGCGCGTGGATGGTAACGGATCGGGGGCGAGTCGTCAGCCTCGGGCCTCCCAGCGGTCGAGTCGTCGAGTCGTCGAGTCGTCGGGGGGGGAGGAGTTCCTGGGCTCACAGGTTCACAGTCTCATAGAGATTTTGGGGCGCTCCTCTGAGACGATGAACCTATGAGGCTTTGAACCGGTGCCTCATCGAAGGTCCGCGCGCCGCAGCACCACTACCGCGTGCCCTTCGACGCGGACCGGTTCGCCCGCGTTCCACTCGTGGTGATCGCGGAGGTCGGGCACGGGCTCGTTGGTGTCGATGACTTTCGCCCAGCGGTCGCCCCACGGACCGGTGGGAAGCGTGAACTCCATTGCCTCGTGATGGGCGTTGAAGAGGAGGTAGAAGCTATCATCGGTGACCGGCTCGCCGCGCTCGTCCGGCGTGGCGATGCCTTTGCCGTTCAGAAATACGCCGACTGTCCGCGCGAACCCCGCCTGCCAGTCGTCTTCCGCCATCTCGCTTCCGGCCGGCGTGAACCAGCCGATGTCGCTCACCCCGGTGCCCCGCACGTGACGTCCCTGGAACCAGCGCCGGCGCTGAAAGACCGGATGGTCGTGTCTGAACTGGATCAGGCGCGACACGAACACGCGCAGACCGTCATCCAGGTTCTCCCAGTCGAACCAGGAGAGCTCATTGTCCTGACAGTAGGCGTTGTTGTTCCCATACTGCGTGCGCCCGAACTCGTCGCCTCCGACCAGCATCGGCACTCCCTGGGAGAGGAAGAGGGTCGTCAGAAAGTTTCGCTGCTGCCGCGCCCTCAGGACATTCACATGTTCGTCTTCGGTCGGTCCCTCCACGCCTGAGTTCCAGGAGCGATTGTCGTCCGCGCCGTCGTGGTTGCCTTCCTTGTTGGCCTCGTTGTGTTTGCCGTTGTACGCCACCAGGTCGTGCATGGTGAACCCGTCGTGGGAGGTGATGAAGTTGATGCTGGCGTAGGGCCGCCGGCCGTTCCCGGCATAGAGATCCGAACTGCCGGTGAGGCGCGTGGCAAATTCATCCAGCGTCTGATCCGTGCCCCGCCAGTAATCGCGGACGACGTCGCGGAACTTTCCGTTCCACTCCGACCAGAGGGAGGGGAAGTTGCCCACCTGATAGCCGCCCTCGCCGACGTCCCACGGTTCGGCGATGAGCTTCACCTGCGAGAGGAAAGGATCCTGCTGGATGATGTCGAAGAACGCGGAGAGGCGGTCGACGTCGTGCAGCTCGCGCGCGAGGGTGGCGGCCAGGTCGAAGCGGAAGCCGTCCACATGCATCTCCAGATGCCAGTACCGCAGCGAGTCCATGATCAGCTGGAGCACGTGCGGGTGGCGCATGTTGAGGCTGTTGCCCGTCCCCGTGTAGTCCATGTAGTACCGCGCCTGGCCCGGCATGGTGCGGGAGTACGCGGAGTTGTCGATGCCCTTCATCGACAGCATCGGCCCCAGGTGATTCCCTTCGGCAGTGTGGTTGTACACGACGTCGAGGATGACCTCGATCCCGGCGCGGTGAAGCGCCTTCACCATCTGCTTGAACTCCATGACCTGCTGGCCGCAGTCTCCGCTCGCGGAGTATTCGTTATGCGGCGCGAGAAAGGAGATCGAGTCGTAGCCCCAGTAGTTGCGGAGACCTTTCTCCAGCAGATTGTTGGCGTGGATGAACTGGTGTACGGGCAGCAGCTCCACCGCCGTCACGCCGAGCTGCCGCAGGTACTTGATGGCCGCGGGGTGAGCCAGTCCCGCGTAGGTGCCGCGCAGGTTCTCCGGCACGCCGGGGTGCCGCTTCGTGAATCCCTTCGCGTGCACCTCATAAATGATGGTGCGGTGCCAGGGGGTGCGGGGACGGTGGTCGTCGCCCCAGTCGAAGAAGGGGTTGATGACCACGGAACGCGGCATGTGCGGCGCGCTGTCGTGGTCGTTGCGCGAAGTTTCCGGATTGTCGAAGTGATAGGGAAAGACGGACTCGTCCCATCGCACTTGACCCTCCACGGCCTTGCCGTAGGGATCGAGGAGCAGTTTGCTCGGATTGCACCAGTGGCCGTTCTCCGGCTCCCACGGTCCGTGAACCCTGTAGCCATAGCGCTGGCCTGGCGCGATGTTCGGCAGATAGCCGTGCCACACGAACGCGGTGGACTCGGGCAGATCGACGCGGGACTCCGCGCCGCTGTCGTCGTAGAGACAGAGCTCGACGCGCCCGGCCACTTCGGAAAAGAGCGAGAAATTGGTTCCCACGCCGTCCCAGGTGGCGCCGAGGGGGTAGGGAGCTCCAGGCCAGATCTTCATAGCAGACGGCCGCCTGAGCGCAAGCAAAGTGCCAGCGGCTGCCGTCGCGTCGATCAACCTCCCGATCCGGGGCCTTGGCGACGGAAGCTGGCGCACAGGCGAGAGCGCAGTCAACTGACCTGTTGGAGGTCCTTTCGGTGCTCGCATCACCCAGCGCCCAAATGAGTAATATGGGTCATCGATAATGCTCTTGATCGACAGGCGACCCTAACCCAAACACTCTTTGACGATGGGTCGCCACCACCGCCCGGGACGGCGACGATGTGTGGATGACATCGCTGCGGTCGACGCGAAGGGCGCGAACAGCAGAAATGCGGGTAAACATCACAGCCGCACAGCTGACCGCGACGTTCGCCGGCCGGTTCGACGAAGTCGATGCAGCTTCATCTAGACGCTTACCGGGTGATCAGAGAGGAACGGGCCGATAGAGACACAGTGGTGCTGCACGGCATTGAACGCCGCCGTCGCGCTGTCCCCCCAGACCACACGGAGCTCAAGGGCTGTGTGCTTCAGCCGCGCGAGATCACAGGCGCCGGATCCGTTAGGCAATAGGCGTCAGCCTGGTTGCATCGCTGAATCATCGGCCATGGTGAGTGGCACGCGGTTCAGTCAGGAAGGCCGAGCCGGCGCAGAACCGCCGCGAAGCGCGGGTCGTCCCTCAGGCCCTGAAGGTGAGGCTCGACCTTGAGACCCACCACCATGCCGCTGCGCTGGTCCACGGACCTGTTCAGAGCGGCGAAGGCCTTGTCGCGCTCACCGAGCGCAGCGTAGGGCATGGCCAGAAAGTAAGGGCCCGCCTTCCGTGCTGCGGTCCTTTCTTCGAGCTGCCGGATCACTGTATTGCTCGAGCAGCAGGTAGCAGCCGGCGGCGCCGACCAGGGCCAGAGCGAATTGCGGATCGCGCTGCGAAGCCTGCTGGAAGTATTCGAGCGCTTTGTCGAGCGACACGCCGTAACGAGCGATATTCGACAAGGTACACTCTCGCGCATGCTCAATCGCGCGCTGCTCTGTGTCCTGTTCGCCGCTACTCTGGATGCCCAGACCATTCGGGTGACTGTCGATGCGACGGATGCGCCGCGGAAGATGTTTCACTCGCACGCTGTCATCCCCGCGACACCGGGGCCGATGCGCCTTGCGTACGCGCAGTGGCTGCCCGGCGAGCATGGGCCGACCGGGCCCATCGCAGACCTGGTGAACGTGCGCATCTCTGCGGGCGGTGTCCGCGTGCCCTGGACGCGCGACGCGCGGGACATGTTCCTGTTCCACCTCGATGTCCCCGGCGGCGCGACGGAAATCACGGTCGACGCGACCTACCTCGCCCCCACCACGGGCGGACAGTTCACCGCGGGAGAGAGCGCCACGGCGAATCTGGCGGTGCTGAGCTGGAACACGGTTCTGCTCTTCCCTCCCGGCAAGGACGCCGATGAGGTGATGGTCGAGGGTTCGATCCGCATGCCGGCGGGATGGACCGCGGCCAGTGCGCTCAGACAGACCAACGGGACGTTCGAGCGCGCCTCGCTGATGACGTACATCGACTCGCCCGTCATCCTGGGACGCTACCTGAAAACGGTGGACATCCCCTCGGCCAACGCGCCGCCGCATCGGATCAACATCGTAGCCGACAGCCGCGCCGCGCTGGAGACGCCTCCGACGTTCGCCGCCGACTACGCCCGCCTCGTTCAGGAAGCCGGCGCGACCTTCGGTGCGTACCACTTCCGCAAGTATGACTGGCTGCTCACGCTCAGCGATCACGTCGCGCACTTCGGCCTGGAGCATCACGAGTCGAGCGACAACCGCATGGAGGAGAAGGTGCTCTCCGCGGAGGAGTTGCGCCGCTCGCTGGCCGGACTCCTTGCACACGAGTATGTGCACTCCTGGAACGGCAAGTACCGCCGCCCGGCGGCCATGCTCAGCCCCGACTACCAGCAGCCCATGGAAGGAAGTCTGCTCTGGGTCTACGAAGGTCTGACGCAATACCTCGGCGGTGTGCTGGCTACGCGCGCCGGACTCTGGACGCCCGAGTTTTTCCGCGATCACGTCGCGTCGATCGCGGCGGGTCTCGACATCCAGCCGGGCCGCACCTGGCGGCCTCTGGGCGATACGGCCGTCTCCGCACAGGTGCTCTTCGGATCTGCCGACGCCTGGAGAAGCCTTCGCCGCGGTGCGGATTTCTACGACGAGTCCGTTCTGTTGTGGCTGGAAGCCGACTCGATCATTCGCGAGAAAACGAATGGGCGCGCATCGCTCGATGACTTTACCCGTCGTTTCCACGGCGGCACGACCGGAGCCCCGGCGGTGAAACCATACACGTTCGACGAACTGGTGGCCGCGCTGAATGCAGTCGCGCCGTACGACTGGCGCGCGCACCTCCAGGAACGCCTCACGTCCGTCAATCCACGCGCGCCTCTGGCCGGCCTCACCAGTGGAGGATGGCAGCTCGTCTACAACGACACCGCGAACGTGTCCATCAAAGCGACGGAGGAGCGTCGCAAGCTGCAGGACCTCACTTCTTCACTGGGCATCACCCTCAAGGAAGACGGCAGCATCCGCGATGCGATCCTCGGCTTGCCGGCTGCCAACGCCGGGATCGGACCGGGGATGAAAGTGATCGCGGTGAACGGCCGCCGCTGGACGCGCGAGGTGCTGGAAGCAGCGCTGCGCGAGGCCAGAACGTCGACCACGGGGATCGAACTGCTGGTTCAGAACGACGACTTCTTCCGTACGCACGCCGTCGAGTATCACGGCGGTCTGCGCTACCCGCACCTGGTGCGGGTGGAAGGGAAAGACGATCGTCTGGCGACGGTCCTTCAGTCTGGAGTGCGGCGACCTTAGGTCGCCTCCTTCGTCCGGGGCAAGACGCACGCAGCAACGAGCAACAACGAACAAGGAACGAATGGGAGGCTCTGATGAAACGCATCTTCGCAACCTTGCTCCTCGCCGCCTGCATCGCAAATGCAGACGTCCTTCAATTCACCGATCGCTTTAAGCTGGTCACCCCGAGCGACCCGCAGATCTCGCCGGACGGGCGCACGATCGCGATGGTGGTCTCCCGCGCGAACCTGAAGGACAACCGCTTCGATACCGAAGTGATGCTCGTCGATGTCGCGAGCGGCGCGCAGCGGTCGGTTACATCCGACCGGCGCGGCGTTGCGCAGCCGCGATGGTCGGCGGACGGTTCTCGTCTCGCATACCTGGCCATGGTGGACGGCAAGCGGCAGATCTGGATTGCGCCGATGACCGGCGGCGACGCGCGCAAGCTCACCGAAGCCGCGAACGGAGTGCAGCAGTACGCGTGGAGTCCGGACGGCTCGCGCATCGCGTTCGTCACCGCCGACGAGACGCCCAAGGGCGACGACTACCAGAAGCACAACCTCTCGTTCGAGGTCCGCGAAGACGATTACCTCATCAGCGCGACGGCGATGCCGTCGCATATCTGGCTCGTTCCAGCCGACGGCGGCCACGCCAGGCGCCTCACCTCCGGCGCATTCAGTCTGCCGGTGGCGAGACCTCCCGGACCGCTGCCGTCGCCGATCAACTGGACGCCCGACGGGAAGAGTATCGCGTTCGTGCGCGCGGACGGGCCGAGCGCCGGCATTGGCAGCACGGCGCGCGCGGCGCTGATCGACCTCGATTCAGGCGAGATTCGTCTGCTCACCGATGCGAAGCTGGCGGAGGCGCAGCCGGTGGTCTCACCGGACGGCAGGTCCGTCGCGTACATCTACCCGCACGAGGGAGTCCTCGGCAGCGAGAACCGGATCTGGATCGCGCCAGCGTCGGGCGGAAAGGGAACGCAGCTGACGACCGCCATCGATCGCAATCTGCAGCGCGCGTTCTGGACGTCCGACAGCAAGGCGCTGCTCGTCGGCGCACATGACGACGCGACAACATCCCTGTGGCTTCAGCCCCTCGCCGGGGCGCCGAGAAAGCTGAACCTCGGCGACGTCGCCCCCGCATCCGGTTTCTCGATCGACGCGAACATGAGCAGAAGTGGGGTGATCGCGTTCACCGGCTCCACGCCGACGCGTCCGCGCGAGTTGTATTCCCTGGAGAGCGTCGACGCGAAGCCGCGGCGCCTCACGAACTTCAACTCCCCGTTCGAAAACATCGAGCTCGGACGTTCGGAGCGCATCACGTTCAGCAACGAGGGATACGATCTGGACGCGATCGTGATCACGCCTCCGCGCTATGACCCGTCGACGAAGTATCCGCTGGTGATGTACATCCACGGCGGCCCACGCGCGGCGTCTTCGAGTGCGTTTGGCTTTCTGCCGCAGATCCTCGCAGCGCAGGGTTGGATCGTCTATCAGCCGAACTACCGCGGCAGCGACAACCTCGGCAACCGGGTTACGCGCGCGATCATCAAGGACGCAGGCGCAGGTCCCGGCCGCGACGTGATGGCGGGACTGGAGGTCGTGAAGAAGAAGTACAGCGTCGATGCGAACCGCATCGGGGTCGGCGGCTGGTCGTATGGCGGGTACATGACCTCGTGGATGATCAGCCACTATCCCATCTTCAAGGCCGCCGTTTCAGGCGCCGCCGTCAACAGCATCCTCGACCAGTACAACCTCGGCGACTTCAACGTGCAGCGCGGCCTGTTGTGGGGGTCGCCGTACAAGAGTGTCGAGAACATGAAGTTCTATCTCGATCAGTCGCCGATCACTTACGCGTCGAAGATCAGGACGCCGACGCTGATCCTGTCGAACACGGGCGACGCGCGCGTGCCGGTGACGCAGTCGTTCGCGATGTACCGCGCGTTGCGCGACAACGGCGTGACCACGAAATTCATCGCGTACCCGCTGAGTGGCCACAACGCGGACGATCCGGTGCATCAGAGCGATGTCGATCGAAGGTACGTCGACTGGCTGACGACGTATCTGAAGTAAATCGGGCCGGCATCGACTGGCACGTGCTGCGCTACCACGATACCGAAGAACGTCGCCGGCAGCGTCCGGTGCTTTTATGGGCATAGACTCCCCCAGAATGAAGAAGAGAGTCCTCGTCCTTGGCGGCGGTGGAATGCTTGGCCACAAAGTTCTTCAGGCCTGCCGCGAGCGATTTGCGGTCTGGGGAACCTTTCGCGGCGACATTGATCGTTACGTAGCCTACGGAATCATCGATGCCGAGCACGCTGTGTCGGGAGTCGATGCCATGTCCTTCGAGACCGTCGAGCGTGCCCTTCGGGCCGTGGGCGCCGAGGTCGTGGTGAACTGTATCGGTGTGGTCAAGCAACTTGCAGAAGGCCGCGATCCGATCATCAGCATCACCGTGAACTCACTTTTCCCGCATCGCGTCGCTGCAATCTGCCGGGAGATCGGAGCGCGCATCATTCATGTCAGCACGGATTGTGTTTTCTCTGGACGAAAGGGCATGTACCGCGAGTCGGATCCTGCCGACGCCGAGGACCTTTATGGACGGTCCAAGCTCCTCGGCGAACTGGAAGGGGAGAATGCGTTGACATTGCGCACGTCGATCATCGGCAGGGAGCTCGGTTCGACGACCGGACTGGTCGAGTGGTTCCTCTCCAACCGAGGCGGAACGGTCGACGGATTCACCGAGGCC
Organism: Acidobacteriota bacterium; assembly: GCA_031388865.1. Lineage (GTDB taxonomy): Bacteria > Acidobacteriota > Thermoanaerobaculia > Gp7-AA8 > Gp7-AA8 > QHVT01. The sequence goes on from JANMSA010000168.1 coordinate 13,169, forward strand.
ATATTCAGCGGACTGACCACACTCGCGCTATCCACTCTCATCTGTGACCTGATCGCGTCGGACGATGCGCCGCACGGCCTCTATCATGTATCCGCAGAGCCGATCAGCAAGTATGACCTGCAGGTCCTTCTCGATCGGGCTTTTGATGCCACGGTTATGATTCGCCCCTCGACCGAGCTGCGGATCGACAGGAGCCTGGACAGCGCGAGATTCCGTCAGGTGGCCGGTTGGCAGTCTGCTGCATGGCCAGAGATGGTGGCAGCACTGGCACAGGATCCGACACCGTACGAGCTCTGGAGAAACTCTTGAACCTGGCTGGAAAACGGATTCTCGTCACTGGAGGCACCGGATCGCTTGGGCAGACGCTCATTCGACGGCTGCTCACCGCAGAGATGGGCGCGCCGGCGAAGATTACGGTCTTCTCGCGAGATGAGGCCAAGCAGCACTACATGCGTCTGGCCTTTCAGCACCGAGGTGCGGCGACTGACGAGATCATCTATCAGAACTCACAGCAGCTCCTGAGCTTTCGGATCGGGGACGTTCGCGATTACAGCAGCCTGCTTACGGCCGTGCGTGATGCGGATGTGGTGTTCCATGCGGCGGCCCTCAAACAGGTGCCGACCTGCGAGTACTTTCCGTTTGAAGCCGTGCTCACGAACGTCGTCGGACCTCAGAACCTCGTACGAGCCATCAGGGAAAATGACACGCCCGTCGAATTGGTGGTCGGTATCTCCACCGACAAGGCCTGCAAGCCGATCAATGTGATGGGCATGACCAAGGCACTGCAGGAGCGGGTGCTGCTCGAGGCAAACATGGGTACACCGCGCACGAGGTTTGTTTGCGTGCGATACGGCAACGTCATCGCCTCGCGCGGCTCGGTGGTCCCGTTGTTCATGGAACAGATTCGCACCGGAGGACCGGTGACGGTCACGATGGCGGAGATGACCCGCTTCCTGCTGAATCTCGATCAGGCAGTCGATACTGTATTCGCCGCCGTGAGTCATGGAAACGCCGGCGAGTTGTACGTTCCGCAGGTGGCGGCCGCGAGAGTCGTCGACGTGGCGAAGGCGTTGATCAATGGGCAAGGCGTACCCATCGTCTACACGGGCGTCCGCCCCGGCGAGAAGGTGCACGAGATCATGGTCTCGGAGGAAGAGCGATTCCGCACCATCGAGCGCGGCGGCTACTACGTGATTCTGCCCGTGCTGCCGGAGCTGCGCCAGCCCGGCGCGATCGTTCCGGCGCTCGATCGCGAATACTCATCCGAGTTCGACCATGTATCTGCGGACCAGTTGCGAACGCTCCTGCAGGACGCCAGCGGAGAGATCCGGTCGTTCGTGCCATGAGAGTGGTGACCATCTTCGGAACGCGGCCTGAGATCATACGGCTCAGCCGCGTCCTGCCTCTGCTCGACACGCACTGCGATCACATCACCGTTCATACCGGGCAGAACTACGAGCAGAGTCTCAGTGACGTTTTTCTGCGCGACCTCCGCCTCCGCACGCCCGACATTCATCTCGGCATTCGTGCCAGCTCGTTCGGCGAGCAATTCGCACAGATCATCACGGGTACCGAATCGCTGCTCCGCGAGAAACGTCCCGACGCCGTTCTCGTACTCGGCGATACGAACAGCGCGCTTTCTGCAATCATGGCCGCGCGAATGGGTATTCCTGTATTTCACATGGAAGCGGGCAACCGTTGCTATGACGATCGCGTTCCGGAAGAGGTCAATCGACGCATCATCGACCACTCCAGCTCGTATCTCCTGCCGTACACCCAGCGGAGCAAGGACAACCTCGTTCGCGAAGGAATCGAGCGCGAGCGGATCTTCGTCACCGGCAACCCGATCTTCGAGGTCCTCGAGTCATTTCGCCCGGAGATCGACGCCAGTACCGTGCTCGATCGTCTGGCCTTGGACGCCGGCGGCTTTTATCTCGTGACCATGCACCGGGCCGAGAACGTGGATGATGCGCAACGCCTGAACAGCCTTGCGGAAGCCCTGTCGCTGCTCGCCGAAAAACACGCGGTGCCCGTGATCGTCAGCGTCCACCCGCGCACGGCAAGCCGCCTTGCTGCCGCGCACGTGATGGCCCGGTCCCCTCGTGTGCGGTTCCTGGAGCCGTTTGGGTTCTTCGATTTCATCCGCCTCGAGAAGAATGCGGCAATGGTGTTGTCCGATAGCGGTACGGTCCAGGAAGAGTGTGCCATCTTTGGCGTTCCGAACGTCACGATCCGGGACGTCACCGAGCGCCCGGAGACGATCGAGTGCGGAAGCAGCATTCTCACGGGTGTCGACCCCCAGGCGATCGTCCATGCCGTGGAACTGGTGCTGGCCACGGGCCACGACTGGATCGCGCCCGACGGATACGAAGCGCGGTCGGTGTCACGCACTGTGGCGAAGATCGTTCTTGGACGCAGCGAGCGGAGACGATACGGAGTGAGCCTTTGAAAGCTGTACTCGCCGGGCGAATGGCCGGCAACGGGATCGCCGCGTGTTGCGCCGTGCTTTTCGAGCACCGCGTGCAACGCAGCCGACACCGCAAGGATCGCGGTTTGCGTGTTCTCGGTCAGCCTGAGCTGATCGTCCGGACCCTCGGATGCGAGTGCGGCTTGACCCGCGAGCGTGGGCCCTGAGCAGATGGCCTGTGGGCCGCAGCACTCTCGCGGCGTCAGGTGCGCGTCGCAGTGCGCGCCATGACGACGAGAGCGTCGCAAAGGGTGGGCAATTCTGCTCCGGCCCTGTGCGCGCAGGCTGCGGCGATGCTCATCCTGTCGTAGGCGCATTGATCCAGATCAATGGAACGCTGCAAAGCCTCACGCCAGGTGGCACCATCCTCGAGCGGCACGACCCAACCCGCTCCATCCCTCTCCACGTGCCGCCAGGGTGTCGCGTCGCTGATGAGAACCGGGACTCCCACTGAAAGCGCCTCCGCAATCACATACCCGTAATTTTCTCCGCGCGTCGGCAGCACGAAGACGTGCGACTGGGCGTAGTGACGCCACACGTCGGCCGGAGGCGCTTCGCCCGCGTAGCTCACACGAACATGAGTGGGGAGACTGGCAGCAATCCGTTGACACTCGATCCAGTACGAAGGATCGTCGATCGTTCCCACGATCGAGAGGTCGATCTCGCCCTCGACGTCTTCGAGCGCTTCCAGAAGATGAACGAGATTCTTCTTTCTATCGATCCGCGACAGGTAGAGCAGTTTCACGTGGCCGCGCCGCTTCGCCGGACGGCCAGACGGCACAGGAGGGGTATCGGAACGCGCTGGACTTCTGGCCATTACGATACTCGCCCCGGGAAACCGAGTCCGGATGTCCTGCGCTTCCAGCGCCGTCGCGGCGCGCCAGTTGATTCCTCTGTACAGCCCCGCTTTCTCTGCAATGGTGAGATAGAGCTGCTTTTTGACGTACTTGACTGCGAGCGCGCCCGGCGACAGCTCACCTTCCGGCGCGAGCAGCACCGGTGCACTGATGAGACCTCTCCACCGTCCCCACAGGACTCGCTGGGCCGGCCCTGCGAAGAGACTGTTCAGGTAGATTGCATTCGGCCGGATCTGTTCGATGTCGCCGAGGATAGCCCGTTGCGAAAGTTGTGCGGCGGAGGCGTATTTGACGAGAGACTTTCCCTGTGAGTCCCATGTATCGCCGCTCACAGCCTCGTGCAGAACTCCCGTCAGAGCGTCATGATCACGCGTGCGGACATGGAACGAACAGCGCTGGTCACCCTGTTCCACGATCTCCCATAGGCATCGACCCGCACCACCCCTTTGTGAGGGTGGGTAGTAATCGGCGAGGGCGAGCACGCGAACCGTCAAGCTTGCCGCTCCAGCACCTGCACTGCCGCTCTGATGACCTCGTGCTCGCCGATCGCGTTGATGCAAAGATTCCCGACGGGGCAGGTGACCAGCAGACAGCCTTCGCATTCGACGGCTGTCCGAAATACCCGGTGACCTTCGCCGCAAGGATCCCATCGACCTGCCGCATCGATCGACGCAGATACGACGACGCAGCTCACACCGGCGGCTGCGGCCAGGTGCATTGATCCGGTGTCCACACCGACGAACAGTTTGCAGCGGGCGAGAAGCGCCGCGAGAGCGCGCGGTGGCAGAGATCCGAGGGTAGCGGTACCAGTACCGAGCGCTGCGATGAATCTGTTGGCTGCGTCGGCGTCACCGGGACCGCAGACGATCAGCGGATGCATGTCATAGCGATCGTGAATCGCTCGCGCTACGTTGACGAAACGGTCCAGCGGCCACTGCTTCGAGGCCATCCCTGGGTAGGGGGCGATCGCCATCAGGAGCGCAGAAGCGAGTCCCTGCTGCTTCAGCCATTCCCCGGCCATCTGTCGCTCATGCTGCGTGAGCCGCAGGTCGTCGCCCGGCTGCGGTCGCCGAATCGCGCCGCCGGCACATCGCAGCAGGAAATCCGATTCACGCTCCGTTGCAGATACAGAGGGAGACACGTCGAGGCCGATCAGCTCGCGGATCCCGAGGAGCCGGAACAGAAATCGATCACGCGATTTCTGCCAGCGGCTCCTGATTCGAGGCGCCAGGTAGACTGCTGCGTCGAACTTTTTGTTGCGAAGCCGAGCCGCCATTCGAATCAGAGCGCCGGCCGAACAGATGTCATTCGGCCTGGGATAGGAAAGGAACTCGTCGACGAAATCCGGAGAGACCAGATCCCGTGCGACAACGCGCTGACCATCACTCTCATTGCTCAAGAGAGTGATGTGCGCTTCCGGCCAGGTGTCGCGAAGGTGGCGCAGCGCGGGCAACGCGATCACGGAATCTCCAAAGTAGCCGATGCGGAAAACGAGCAGCGATCGTGGCGCTGCGCCCGATTTCATGAAGCCTCGACTGCGATGAGGCGCCTCTTCACGAAAGCGGACATCGTCACGGGGACCGCGAAACAGAGCAATCCGATGAGGGCCACTCGCACAAGCCCGGGCAGGATCGTGCCGTAAAAGCCTTCGAACGAGATATGCAGGAGGCAGACGGCGTATAGAGCTGCGAGCGTCGCATCCCTCGTTCCCTGCTCCACGAGAAAAGCCTGGAGCCACCGCAGGAGCATTCCCAGAAGAGCCATTCCCGCCGGAACCGAGAGAGGTCCGAAGTTGATGATCAGGTCACCCATGGGTGTCACGGCGAAGGCGTTTGCCTCGATACCGAAGTACAAGCGTCCGAAGCTTCTGAAATCGCCGATGATCGGTTTATTGCTCCACACTGCACGTGGGATGAACATCGTCGTCACGCCGACGGGAATGCCCCAGCGAAGGGCGAAGGGAGACTCCGGCGTCAGACGATCGCGATTGCCCACAATGATCGCGAGTGCGGAGATCGCGTCGAGACGCGCGGCAAATGTTCCGGTGAGGGTTTGAACGATCTGCGGACGCAACATCATCTGCGTGCTTTCCGCGGCGAAGCCGACCTGTTCGGAGAGCGTCACGCGCCGCTGCGCCTGTCGGAGCCGGAGATCGGTCGCCGTTTCCGCTGCCGGCTGCGGCTGCGGAGCCTGATCCACACTCGGCGTCGTATCGGTCTGCGTGACGACGGGGGCAGCGGCGACGTCCTCGCTTGATATCGATCCAGCCTTCAGCAGACGAAACGTCGTTCCGTAGAGGAAGCCGGACGCCAGACAGATGACGCCGAGGAGTCCGAGTACCGCAAGGTTGCGAGGGCGTGGGTTGCCTCGGGCGAGGAAGAACATCAGCACCAGCAGAAGCCACTGCCAGACGACGATACCGCGACTCCCTGACAGAACCATCCACACAGGGGTGAGCGTGATCAGTAATGCTGCAGAGGAGTAGTGGATCGTGCGTCGCTTCGCCGCGCCAAATACTGCAAACCAGATCAGAGCCTGCCCGTACCAGAGTGCCATCGTCAGGTAGTACGCGAGAGCGGCAAAACGATCTCCGGGTGAGGGTAACTGGTAACCGACGTTGCCACGCCAGAAGCTCACGAAAAAAGCCATTGCCCCGGCTGCAACGAGGACCAGCCCCCAGAGGACCAGAAGACGGTCCGACCATTCCGTTCCAGGGAGTCTCCGGCCCAGTCGATCTCCGAGGCGTCGCGCGAGATCTCCCGAGAATCCGATCCGGAGTGCAACGATCGCGATACCGACATACACCAGGGCCAGCCGGAAATGAAGCCCGGGGTCCGGGAGATGTTCGATCGAGATATCCGATGGGCCGCCCAGAGCGAACATCGCCGGTCCGATTCCCCAGAAAGGTACGAAGTACCAGAGAGCAACGAAGAGGATCGGATTGGAGAAGTCGACTTTTCGCCGCAGGAGAGGCACGCAGACGGAAAGTAACGTTGCGGTGAGCAGCAGGGTCCAGGGCAGAAGCTCGATCCTGCGAAACGAAGTGCCGATCGTAGGATCGAGACTGACCAGCCACGGCGCCATGGCCGCGACGGCGGTCAATGCGGCGATGCCCAGGACCTTCTTCATGGGAGCGAGCACTCGAAGATCACACCGGGTGCGAGTTGTGGTGCGATGCGGATCGCAACGTCGTTGATGAGCTTCAGTCGCCAGCTGACGAACGGCCGGTGCTCGCGGCCGATGTCGTAGAACAGGAACCGTCCAGGCACGAACCCGCACTTTTCGAGCAGCTTCGCGAGCGTGGCGTACGAGTAGTACGCCACATGATCGGGATGCACGGGCTCGTTCGTTCCGCCACGGCCCAGCATTCCGTAAGCTGCAACGCGCAGGATGCAGTAGGCGTTGACCGTGGTGATCACCAGGATGCTGTCGGGACGGAGGAATCGCCGTACGCCGTCGAGAAAGAGACCCGGGTTGGGCAGGTGCTCGATCACCTCGCCCGCGATGACCACGTCGAATGTTCGATCGATAGGCGCATCCCGAAGGTTCTCCAGGTCGCCTCGTACCAGGCGGTCGACTCCTTCTGCGGTTAGAGCATCGAGCCCTTCCTGGTCACCGTCGATTCCCCATACTTCCTTCGCGGTTTCGAGAAGTGCGAAGTGGATGAAGCGGTCATCGCCGGCAGACTGTTCGCGGAAGGGCCAGTTGGTGCAGCCGAGGTGCAGGACCTCACGGTCGCGGCAGATCTCGCGGAGATAGGTGGCGCGCTCGACTACCGGGAAAGGTCGTTTCATGTCGCGGCGTCCACGTCACGAGCGGTCCCGCGAGTGGGGAGTATCCCTGTATCGGAGTCGCCACGGAATATAGCCGAGCGCCATGGAGCTGACAAGGGAGATGGCCACCCCTGCGGCCGCGGCAACGACGAGCCGCTGCCAGCCGGAATCAGCGCTGATGATGCCCGACATCACTGCGGCGGTGAGCGTCGCCACGATGGCCATGCGCCATGCGCTGCCGAGCCAGAAACGAACGCGTGAAGCGCCGAACACTCGTCGTTCCACCAGCACTACATAGAGAGGCGCCATCGCCAGCGACAGAACGCGGGCGACTGCGACGCCTTCCGGGCCGAATCGGAGCAGCAGGGGCACCAGCAGCGCCATTGCGATGGCGGCGCTGGCGAGGAAGCGAACGTTCGCCTCCGGGAATCCCCGTGCTTCGGCCATCCACCACGGCAGGACGAGGATGCCGAGCACCGCCGCCGCCGAGGCAAGGATGCCGACCACTTCTGCGGCATACGCCGATGTCGCCGCACCTGCCCACAAAAGTACGAAGCGGGGACCGCAGATCCAGAGCCCGACACCGCCGGTGACAGCGGTTACGAGCACGAGACGCATCGCCTGCTCGTACACTCTGATGAGCTCATCGACGGACATCCGGCTCGCTGCCACCGGGAACATCACACTCGCGTGGAACATCACCGAGTGAAGGAGCTGAGCGACGAGCCATGCGACGGAATATCCTCCCACGACCGCTGCTCCGAACCATTCGGCGACCACGGCCCGCTCCGCGAGGGTGATCGCAGCGCCGATGAGTTGCGGCAAGCCGGCTACGAAGGCGAAGCGGAACAACTCTCGTGGAAGCGGAACGGGTCCTGCCGGCTTCGTGCTCGAACGTCGCACGATCGGCAACGCGAGAGCCATCATGGCCACAGCGCCGCCGCACCCGACGGTTGCCTGCCATGCGAGCACGCTCACCCAGGAGCCGATGCGCCATGCGATCACCGCCGCTCCGATGCTCGCGCATGCTCCCGTCAGAGCGGTGATGACACCGTATCTCGGGAACTGCCCGACGATCTGAGCAACGGCGCCATGAAGCTGCATCAACGCCGTCGCGAGGATCATGAGCGCGAGCAGAACGAGAGCGGGGGCGAGTTCCGAATGATCCGTCACGTCATCACGCAACACGAAGTAAGTGAGGGGGAGCAGTACCGTCAGATTGACGGTGGCGATCAAAACGGCCAGGGCGGTGGCGGGACGGATCAGCATCGCCACCCCGGCCGCGGGATCATCCGAGACCTGCGGAGTGAAACGGATCAGAGCGCGTCCGAGTCCGTGATGCAAGGAGTAGATGCTGAATGCACTCACCAGCACATACAGTCCGTACTGGGCCGGACCGAGAGAGCGGATGAGGATCGGCGTGCAGGCGAAAGTGGTCAGCAATGGCGCCGCCCACGAGAACAGTCCAATGGCCGCGTCGCGGGACGCCCGGGACGTCATCGCGTGATTCCGGCTGCGTCTCTGTACGCCTCGAGTGTCGGAAGAGCAGCGTGATGCTTCTCGAGGAATCGCAAGGCCTGTTCGCGCGCGGCGCGCCCGATCCGTTCGCGCAGCTCGAGATCCCGCCACAACTGGATCACCGCTCCTGCAAGCGCTCCGGGGTCGCTGGGAGTGACGAGCAGACCGTTTCTGCCGTGATGCAGCATTTCGGGAATCGCACCCGTTCGCGCCGCGATACACGGCATTCCCAGGGCCATGGCCTCCGCGAGCGCGATCGGAAAACCCTCCTGAGAGCTGGGCAGGACGTACAGGTCCGCGGCTGCGTGGAGTACGCGCAGAGCCGCTCGTGGTTCATGACCGAGTGCGGCAGGATCGCGCCATACGAATCTGCCTCCCGCGCGCGCGATCGCGTCCTCGATGTCCGCTGTTCGCTGGCCCGGTCCGCACCAGAGCACCTGGACGTCGATCCCTTCACGGGTGATCCACTCGATCGCTTCGACCAGCACACGATAACCCTTGCGCTCGATCAGCTGTCCGATCGCACCGAGACGCAGCTCGCACCGGCCCAGACCCAGCCATTCTTCCACTTCGACACGAGCGAGAGGGGACGCGACGATCTCGTTCAGCTCCTCGCGGTCGACCATCCCCGGACTGATCCTGACAGTCTCGAGAAATCGGGCCGGGAGATAGGGGGCCAGGCTTCGTTTTGCCGCCCCGCTCTGCGCGGTGCACGCGAAGCGAGGTGAATGGAAAAGGCGCCGGAGACTGTTGCGCCATCGGATGCTGCGCAGCGGACGCACACGCGGCAGCGGTGTGTGAATCGTAGTCACCACACCGGCGAACTTCAGAAGGTCCAGCAGTGGTGCAACGGTTGACCAGGGGGCCAGGTCCGCGTGCACGACGACGCGGCGGGTGTCGTTGATCGTGAGCTCGCGCAGACGCTGGACAATCGCGCGATGAACGCGCGACTGACGCAGGCGCCGCTGGATACGGTGCGGAATGCTCGAGGTCTCCGAGCCATCCCATACGGCGGCAAAGGTCTCGAAGTGGATGCCGCGCCCCAGCAGCATCTGTTTCAACTCCGGTGCGGCGTGCTCGGGGATCAGCGCACGGACCTCATATCCATGTGTGCGCGCGACCGTCGCGACATGGATCAGATAGATCTGCACTCCCCCCCATTCCGGATAGGGCCATACGTACCAAACGACCGTCGCATCTTCAGCTTCATCAATGGCCCGCGACTCGACCGACGGAACTCTGAGTGCGAGCGGTGTCTCGTCTCCGCCGTCGGGCCATGAGCGTTCGATCCCGGCAGCGCGCAACGCGAGCCGCGCGATGTGGACACCGAACGCCAGCAGCCCTTCAGCGCGCGAGGGTGCCGTCCAGTACGTATGCCAGAACCTGTGCCGTAGATTGTGAGGTGTCGATGGATCGAAGAGCAGCGTGGCCGCCATCTTACGGAGCGGCATCGTGCGCAGACGGCGCGGTGGTGTATTCGGCTGGCAAAGCAGGCGGGCACGCGGCTCGATCAGAAGCGTCCATCCAGCGCGGCGCAGGCGCACCGTCAGTTCCGTGTCTCCGTAATGCTGCAGCCGTTCCGCACGCATCCACTGGTTCGAGCGCAGTGCTTCCGCGGGGATGAGAACGCAGTTGCCGGCGATTGACGACACGCGGAATGGAGATTTCGGCACGGTGCTGATCGCCTGACGTGTCCAGTGTTTCCAGCCGCCGTAGGAGATGCTGAACTCCGGAGCGATCTGGAAGATGCTTTCCGGTTGATCCCAATCGAGGAGGAGCGGACCGACGATGCTTCCATGATGATCTTCCGCGCACCGGAGCAGGAGTCTCAGACAATCCGGAGGGAAACGGCTGTCGTCGTTGAACCCGAGAACGTACTCCGGGTCGTGGGGCAACGCCGCCTCAAAACCCGCGTTCATGCCCGCAGCATAGAAAAGTGAGCCGTCGCCCTGGACCAGCTCCAACTGCGGAAAGTCCGACCGGATCGCCGCTGCTGTGCCGTCGGACGATCCGTCATCGACCACGATCACATGGAGGTCGATGCCGCTCAGGTCCGACGCGAAGAGGCTTTGCAGACAATCGAGCGTCAGCTCGCGGCGGTTGTGCACCGGAGTGATCGCAACGATCCTCACCTGCTGAGGTGAATCAGCTGTTCGCATGCTCGCGACGTCTGGCCACCCTCGTCAGCGAAGCGAGATAGGTAGGAACGATCCGGGACATGGAGAGCTGCTGTTCGAGGTAGGCGCGTCCGTTCGCCCCTCGGGCCCGCAGCTCGTCGGGTGAGGTCGCAGCAACTCTTCTGACTTCATCGACGAGTGCCGCAGGATCCTCGGAGCGAATCGCGGTGCCGGCGCGGGCCTCGACGATCAGATCCGCAGCGGCTCCTTCCATGGCTGCAAGGATCGGCTTGCCCGCGGCAAGGTAAGCGGTGGTTTTGGTCGGGATCACCCAGTCGGATAGTACGCAGCGAAGGAGATGAACGAGCAGCAGATCCGCGGCAGCGAGAATCGGCGGCATCGCGGACATCGGCTGACGCTCGATGAACTGTACGCGATCCCGAAGATCGCCTTCGTCGACGAGCTTCTCCAGGCGGGCCCGGTCGCTTCCGTCGCCGACGAGCACGAAGCGGATTCGTTCCCCGCGGCGCAACCGGGCTCCCGCCTCTACGACCGTCTGCAGTCCCTGCGCGATCCCGATATTGCCCGCGAACAGAACGATGAAATCATCGCCCCACCCGTACCTCGATCGTGCTGCTGCGACCTCGCCCTCCGGCACATCGCCGAATTTGCTCTCGTCCACAAAGTGATGCATCACTCGAAGCTTCTCCGGAGGGACACCCTTTCCGATCAGGTTGCGGCGCGCTCCCTCGGTGACAACGTAGATTTCGTCGGCCCGCGCGTAGATGAATGACTCCAGTCGCCGGATCATCCGCACGAACCGTCCCTCACGCAGGAATCCCGTGACGACAGCACTCTCGGGCCAGATGTCCTGCACGTCGTATACGAAAGGCACCCGGCGCAGACGCGAGATGATCCACGCAACGATTCCCACCGTCAGCGGAGGGTGGAACACGTACAACACGTCCGGTTTGCGGCAGAGTAGACCGGCCAGAGGTGCCGAGACGACGAAGGACCCGTACGACATCAGTCTTCTGACGATGCTCTTTCCCTGATAGGGATATTCGAATGTTCTCCAGATCCGGATGCCGTCCCGGGTCTCGCGCCGCAGCAGGGCGCGGCGGTAGCCCTCGTAGATTCTTCCCACAGGGTAGTGGGGAAAGCCGGTGATCACTTCCACGGAGTGGCCGTCGTCGCGAAGTGCGCGTGCGAGATCCGCCGGCTTCGGAAGAGGCTCGGGATCATACCGCTGCGACAGGATCAGCACCTTCATCAGGGAATGGTGGTCATGGGTCAGTTTGAAAACTGACCCATGACCGAGTGGCGACGACCTCGAGCTTCACTGTGCCGCGTCCGCGTATCGCTCCCTGACCGGCTTGCAGGCCTTGTCGGTAGATATGGCGATGACGCGTTCCACGGGATTGCTACTCTCCGCGATGGCTCGCACCAGATTGTGGGCGCCGAGAGCGCCTCCAGTTCCGCATCGGCGACATGCGCGACTACGTTGCCGTCTCACGCGCAGTGAGAGAACCCGCCCTGATTCTGCACTGTGCAGCGTTGAAGCAGGTGCCGCCGTGCGAATACTTTTCGTTGGAGGCGGTGCAGACCGACGTGCTCGCGTATCGCGGTACATGACCTCGTCCGTGGCTGCCGATCGCTGCAGGTGCCACAGGCGCAGCGCCTGCTGGTTCGCTTCGTCTCGGGACAGCACGATGACACGAGCGGGACTCCCGATCTCACCCGAGAGCAGGCGGCGCACGACCGCATGACCGAGCGAGCCCGTCCCCCCCGTCACCAGAATGGTCTTGCCATCAATCACTGGTCCGCCTCCATTGGTCATCGTCGCGGACCGGTTGAGGATTCCTCGAGTCTAGCCTAACTTCGGGCGCCGGGAACGGCGGTCCTGATTTCCTTTGCAGCTGAGCGGTCACCTCCGTGTGCGACAATCTGCCGATGACCGGCAGGTCCATCGTCGAGCGGATCGCCGGGAGACTTCGCCGCGCTCTCGACTTCACGCCCCGACCCTCGGCCCCGACCGTGCGCATCGTCCGCTTTCGCGGAGTGCGATTCCTGGTCTGGGTAAACGAGGACATCGGCTGGCGGATCATCTTGCAGGGGACGTACGAGCCGTTCGTGCTCGATGCACTCCTGAAACACATCCAGCCGGACGATGTCTGCGCCGACATCGGAGCCAACATAGGCATCTTCACGGTCTTGCTCGCCCGTCAGGCGCATCGCGGACATGTGCATGCCTTCGAGCCGCTGGAGCACAACGCCTCGATGCTGCGTATCAACGCCGAGGTCAATGGCGTCAACAACTACACGCTGCACTCGCAGGTTGTCAGCGACACGAATGGGGTCATCGAGTTTGCCATCGCGGAGGACGGCGCCTACTCGTCGATCCGGCATACCGGGCGAAAGCCGCTGATGCGAACGGGGCTGGTCGAAGCGACTCGCCTGGACACCTTTGTCGCGTCGCTCGATCGACCGATCGACGTCGTCAAGATCGACGTCGAGGGTGCGGAGCTTCTGGTCCTTCGTGGGGCCGGAGACGTGCTCCGCTCTGATCACGCTCCGCGCGTCATCCTCGCGGAGGCGTGCGCCGAGAATAGCCGTGCGTACGGCTATGCCCCTGGTGACTTGATCGAATTCATGCGTGAGTGCAGCTACGTTGCGCAGACCATTCCCCATCCCCGCGGCCTCTTCCAAAGGGGTACTGCCGATGCAGACGAGGAGATTCTTTTCCTCAAGTCATGAGTGTCACGCTGGCGATGGATGGGAATTTGCGCCGGTGGTAGGGAGAGCGGGAGGCGCGCATCACCGCGATCCCGCGGTTGCATTCAACACCAGTTGTAGCGGCGGCGTGCGATCCTCCTCCTGCGCTCGCACGAGGAATCGGCTGCCGTCCGGGTAGACCTCGTACGAGGCGATCCCCTGGGCGATGCGGAACAGAAAGAGCGGTTCCGAGGCGTCGATCTTCCCGGCTGCGCTTCGAGTGGCGACGCTCATGACATCGCCAGCGGGCGTGATGTAGAAGAGCTCCTCCCCATCGCCGCGCCACCTCGGTTTATCACCACCCTCCCTCGATACGCGAATTGGCGCTCCAGGTCCTGGAAACGGCGCCAGATAGATCTCCGCCCTTCCCGACAGCTCCGATGTGAACGCAACCCACCGGCCGTCGGGCGAGAAGCGCGCCCCAATTTCGTTGAACGGCGTGCGGATGAACGGGCGCGGCTTGGCCTGGCCGGCGAGTGGAAGCAGCCATAGATCGCTTCCGGTCCGATTGAACTCGAGGAAGAGAAGCTGACCACCGTCAGGCGAGACGTCGGCCGGTTCCTGGACGCCTTCACCGTGGAACACCAGTTCCCGACGGTCGTCGACGAGGTGAAGACGATAGATGTCGGGCGGGCCCGCGGCTTCGACGCGGTAGAACAGCGACCGGCCGTCGGCAGCCCAGACCGGCGCCCTCTCGTCGAGTGACTCGAAGGTGAGTCTCGATGCACCCTTCCCACCCAGGTCATAGACCCACAGGTCATTTGTGCCGAGCTTCGGATCGACCACTTCGACGGCGAACCGCTGAGCACCGGGTGCGAGTCTCCCGTTTCCGAAGATCGCTCGCCCGATCTCGCCGGCCTGCGCGCCGCGGCGGTCCAACCAGACATAGGACGAATCGCCTTGGGCGGTGCGATAGCAGATCGTTCCATTCTTCGAGACCGTGAAAGCGGCCAGTCCGAGAGAATGGAAATAATGCAGCCGATCGACGATTGGAACCGCCTCTCCGGTCAGCTCCAACCGATCGAGGTCGAATGGTTGTGAGAGAAGAGCTCCATCGCGGGCGTAGAACAATCTGCCGTCTTCGAACTCCACCCGCGAATCGATGGTGGCGACCTCCTTGGGCGTTCCTCCGTCGAGTGACGCCACCATCAATGCATGCCGGATGGTCTCTCGCGGCCGTTGAATGAGGGTCAGGTAGAGAAAGTGCTTCCCGTCCGGGAGGAGCTCGGGCCAGATGTGAGCGACCTCGTGCCGGGCACTGTCAGCTCTTGTCACGCGCGCCAAGGGCGCTGTTCCCCCGGCGCTGACTTTGAAGATGCCGCTTACTCTGGATCCGAGCTGTTGTCCGAAGAGAATCGTGCCCGAGGAGCTCCAGGACAAGCCTCCAAGGGGAATCGCATCGCAGACAACGCGCGGCGGTCCGCCGTCCGAAGGGATGATCTTCAATTTGCCGTCACCGAAAAACGCGATCTGCCGGCCGTCCGGAGACCACGTGGGCGAGTAGCCGTTCTCGGTTCCGGGAATGGGTTTCGTGACGGTCGATCGGAGATCGCGCATCCAAAGGTGCACCTGCTGGTCGGCACCTCGGCCGCTCGTCACGACCCGCAGCCCGTCGGGAGAGATCGCCAGTGAGAAGCGGGTTTCAGATGGGATGTTGATCTCCGGTGTGTAAAGACCAAGGTGGATCAGCTCACTGCCGGTGGGTGCCGGCGCACGCCGCACGACAAGCAGCCCGGTCAGGACTGCGATCGCCAGAGTTCCCGCCGCAATCACCCACGCAGCAACATTCCTCCGAGGTTCCACTGCGAGGCGGTTGTGACTGCCACTCTGATCACGGACGTGCACCAACTCGCG